>CAYTFG010000015.1:0-28385 GCA_964436925.1 uncultured Bacteroides sp.
TCCTTTATAATTCACTACAACGAGCAAGGTCTCAACACCTTGCTCGTTTTTTATTAATAATACCCGAAACTTAATTATATTTTTACTATTTTTGTAAACAGATATTTTCCAAATTATTTAAAAATCAATTTTTTCTAACAAATAATACATTAATGAAAAAACTAGTATCTCTTGCGCTTGGAATTTTATTTCTAGTTCCGGGCAAGGCCCTCGCATTATCGGAGATTACTCCTCCGCCCATTTCTGCCGAGGCCACTACTTCACTTGACATCTCTGACTCTCAGGTCGTTCTATCTGACGATGGAACCATCACTTTGCGTCAGGAACCTTCCATTCTTCAAGTAGGTTCACCTAACTTCACCAAAAAATCATCCCCAACTGCCGTTAAGCCCAGACGTGCCTCTGACGCTTCTCTAAACGATTTCCTTGGTACATGGATTCAACGCAACATCAGCGCATACTCCGGTGACGAAGTAACCCCTACCATAAAAATCTATCAAGCAGATGGCGAAATTTTCGTGGACAACCTTTACAACCTTGGCGTACCCGTCAAAGCTACATGGAATGAATCTGACGGCACACTATCCATCGTGCCTCAAACTCTGTACACCCACGCCACTTACGGCGCATGTACCATCAACACATGGACTCTTGAAGGCTCCCACGTCGTTTACAACACTACCGACCCTATTAAAGTATCGCTTGCCACTGACGGCTCTCTACAATTCTCTCAATGGGGCCTTTTCGTTAGCGAAGGTAATTCTGCCGGTGCCGCTTTTGACGCTTACTATTCTTCTACCGCGCAAAAGCCTAACGGCTCATTCCACACCGTTTCTTTTGACTCAACTCCGGTTGACACAACCTATTCGGTTCTTGTTTATCAACCCGATGAGAGCAAAGTCGCTATTGCAAATTTCCTCGGCAACGGAAAGCCTTATTACATCACTCTCGGTGCTGAATCTTCGGCCTACATGCTTCCACAGCTTGTAATGACGCTTAACATTTACGGTGACTTCTACTTGTATGCTGCCAACTCCAGCTCCGGCGCTATCAACAAAAACAGCTACATCACTGTTTCACAAAACGAAGATGGCACTTGGAACATAGGTCCATGGGGCGTTTACTGTATGGCCAGCACATCCATCATTGCCTCTACAGGTAAAACTAACACGTTGACCACCGATTTCAAATTCACTTTCCCCACCGCCGGTGACAACCCAATGTCAGGTAGCGGTACCGAGTCTGACCCTTACCTCGTTAAAAGCCTCGCTGACTTTAGATACATCGCTTTGACCACTACCGCATCCAACTCTTATGCCGGCAGCTACTTCAAGCTCGATAATGACATCAATGCCAGTGCCAGCACTGACCCTTATTACGTTATCGGTGCCACTTCTACCAACCCGTTTAAAGGCTCTTTTGATGGAAACGGCAAAACTATCAGCTACCTCACCGTTGACTTCGGCGGTAATTTTTATGCCGGACTGTTTGGTAATGTAGGTGACGGTGGAACTATCAAAAACCTAAACCTCAGCAACATTACTTTTAGCGGTAGCGGTAAATACCTCGGTGGTGTTGCCGGTTACACTACTGCCGATATTACCAATTGTACCGTTAGCGGAACTATCGACGCTACAAACCAAGAAATTGGTGGTGTCGTTGGCTACACTAAAGGCTCTGTTTCGGAGTGTAGCTTCTCCGGAAACATCTATGGCGGTGTTGACGTGGGCGGTATCATCGGATACGCATACACTTCGGCAAGCATCGATAATTGCCAATCAACCGCCAACCTATACGTTCAATACAGCGTTCCTTATACTACAGTAAGCACCCACGCTATGGGTGGTATCGTCGCTGCATCCTACGGCACTACTTCCAAGCTTATTAAAATCAACAATTGCTGGTTCTCGGGTGTTGTTGCCGACCTTCGTGGCATTGACCACATCGGCGGTATTGCCGGTTATGTCTATTCTACTGACATGACTGAATGTTTCAACACCGGTTACATCATCTCTCGCGCTTCAACCTATGTTGACGGTGCCAGTGCTGCTGCCGGTGGTCTTTCAGGATATGTTTCTCGCGGTACATACTCCGATTGCTATAATGCCGGAACCGTTTCTGCTCCTAACACCGAATTTGCCGGTGGTCTTATGGGCTACGGTGGTGGCGCATCTACCTACGAAGTGTCATTCAAAAATTGCTACACCTCAGGTATGATTAACACCAAGAGCCAATATGAAAAAGTTGGTGTTACCGGTTCTTATTTCAGCAAAGCTAAACTCACTATTGACAACTGCTACTACGACTTCCAAACTACAGGCTTGGACACTATCGCCGAAGGTTGGATTAGCACTGCCAATTTAACTTCAGGCACTCTCCCTGCCGGTTTTGACGCTTCCAAATGGACTGCAACTGCAGGTTTATATCCTCAATTGAAATCTATGGAAGGTCTCGGCGTTGCCAACCTCGCAGCATCTCCATTCTTCCTTTCTGACAACGAAATTATCGGCAAAATCCGTAAAGATTTCAAAGTATCAACTGCAAATGGTGTTAATTGGGGTATCCTTCAAAGCGACAACAAAGTCATCGCTAAATCTGAGGGCGTAACAATTGCCGATGGCAATGTTACTCTTAACAACGTCTACGCTTCTGAATCTCTCGTTGCATTCATCTCTGACGGCTCTTACAAGCTATACACCATTCGCTTGGTTCCTAAAATCTTCCAAGGCGACGGTAGCGAGCAAAATCCTTACCTCATCCAAAACAAAGACGAGCTCCTCACGCTCCAAGATGCTGTCAATCTCCACGGCCAAAGCCACAAAGGTGATTACTTCACTTTGACCAACGATATCGACCTCGCTAACGAATCTAAATTCATTGGTATCGCCGGTGACGGCTCAGGTTCTACTTCATTTGCAGGTATTTTTGATGGTAGCAACCACACTATCCACAATTTCAACTTGCAGAATGTAGTTTTCGCTTCTGACGGCAATATCAGCTCAAGCGACAGCCGTAATTTCTCAGGATTCTTCGGTATTCTTGACAACACAGGTGTCGTTAAGAACTTGAACATCGCTTCTGACTGTTCTTTCTCTTTCTACAAATATTCAGCTCCGGTTGTAGGCTATGCTTTAGGTAAAGTCTATAACTGTAAGAACTATGCCGATGTCAAGGCCTACGGTTCTTATTGCGGTGGCGTTGTCGGTGTTGCATTAGATAACGCTGAAATTTCAGGATGTTTGAACACAGGCTCTATCACTGCTGCCGATGGAATGACCGGTGGTATCGTCGGTTACAGCACTGCATTGGTTACCAACTCTTTCAACGCCGGTAATGTCACAGCTCCAACAAATTCTTCAGACTGCGCTAACATCGGTGGTGTTGTTGGTGGCAGCTACGGCACAATCTCTTATTGCGGTAACAATGCCCAAATAACCGGTTCGGCTTCTCTCGGTGGTATCGTTGGCGGTAGCGCCAAGTCTTCTTCCACACTCACCGGTGGTAACGTCATTGGCTGTATCAATACCGGTATCGTTAGTGGTAGCGCAACAGCCTCTAACGGCGCTATTATCGGTAATCGTGCAAGCTACAACGACATCGCTGACAACTATTATGACTCTCAGTTAAGCCCTAACGGTGGTGTTGGCGGTGGCGATGTTACAGGCGTTACAGGTGTTCTCACCAAAGAATTCATCAACGGCTCTGCACCTAAAGAAATTGCCGATTATTGGACTTACACAGCATCCAAATATCCTATCAATACAATCTTCGCTGACGATGAAGTGGCAAACGCTCGTCGCTCTATCATCTTGAAGCTTGAAGATGTTGACTGCGTAAATTCTATGGAAAATCAAGCCTCTCTTTATGGCGAAAACACCACTTGGAGCCTCAAAGAAGGCAAAGACTTCTCTATTGCTGACGGCAAATTAAGCATCAACATCACTTCAGGCGATACTGCCGAAGATGTTTTAACCGCTAACCTCAACAGCTACACCAAGAGCTACTCTCTCGTTGCTCTCAAAGCGCTGTTTGCCGGTAAGGGTACCGAAAGTGACCCTCACATCATCGCTTCTATTGCTGACATGAATTCTCTTGCCAACGCTGTCAATAATCTCGGTCGCGCTTATGCCGGTCACTATTTCAAGTTAACCGAAAACCTTGATTACACTGACACGGCATTCACCCCTATTGCTACTGATTCAATTACTTTCAACGGCAACTTCCTTGGCAATGAAAAGACCATCAGCAACATCACTTACGGCTCAACTTCCGAGGATAAATACATCGGTTTGTTCCGCCGTGTAGGTGCCGCAGGCTCTATCTCTGACTTGACTCTCAAATCTACCTCATTCTCAGGTAATTCATTCGTTGGTAGCTTTGCAGGTGAATTTGCAGGCGACATGACCAACTGCGTCAACGAGGGCACAGTAACTACCGGTGGCAACTATGCCGGTGGTTTAGCAGGTTACTTCACCGAAAGCTCTACCGCTACCAATTGCGTCAACAAGGGCGTTGTTACAGCCTCAAAGGGCTCTTACATCGGTGGTCTTGCAGGCGTATTCTACGGCGCCGCCGTCAAGTGTTCTAACGTTGCTGCCGTCAATGGTTACACTACCTATGTGGGCGGTCTCGCAGGCTCTCTTCGCGGTTCTCTCGATGAATGTTTCAACTCAGGTAACGTTACTTCTACTTCTGGTGGTAACTACGTTGGTGGTTTGGTTGCTGTCGTTGAAGCCGGAACTACTATCAACAATTGCTACAACTCAGGCAATATTACCGGTGCTAAATCCTACGCAGGTGGCTTGTATGGCGGTTCTATCACACTCACAACAGCTATCAAAGAAAACGGTGCAATTGTCACCAATAGCTACAACACAGGTACTATCACCGGTACTTCATCAAACATTGCCGGTATTGCAGGTCTCATTGCTCCGGGACATCACGTCATCGACTGCTACAATAGTGGCGAAATCAACGCCGGTGCAGGTACCGTTGGTGGTATCGTCGCTGAAACTCGTGGTGTCGCTGACTACACAACTACTGTTGAACGTTGCTATAACTATGGTACCGTCAACATGACAGGTTCAGCTAAGCAAGGTATTGGCGGTATCGTTGGTAAACTTGCCGCTAATTCCAATATTTCTAACTGCGGTAACGCTGCCGACGTCGTCACAAAAGGCTATTTTGTTGGCGGTATCGTTGGTAATCAAATCGGTAATATCGCTGATTGCTGGAACTCAGGTAACATCACCGGCGACAACTATGCTATTGCCGGTATCGCAGGTTACTGTGGTACTTCAACAACTATCGACCGTTGCTTCAATTCAGGTAACGTTAAAGCAACCGCTAAGTCAACCAAGGCTTATGGCACCGTTGCCGGTATTTGCGGTTACGGATACGGCGTTATCTCTGATTGCGTCAACACCGGTAACCTTGAAGGTTATCTCTTGATGGGCGGTATCGCAGGCACCAAGTTAGGGTCTAATTTCGATATCATTCGTTGCTACAATACCGGTAAAATCACTATTGCTGATGGCGTTACTACTGTTGGTAACATCTTCTCTTCCAGCGTCAAATTCACCGGTCCTAACTATTACGACTCCAGTGTAAACGGTAGCTATTCTACCGACGCCAACGCTACAGGTCTCACCACCGATAAATTGATGGAGCTCAACCTTGGCGAAACGTTTGTCAACCCTGTTGCTTCTCTTCCCGTTCAAGTTGGATTCCAAGACGTCGTTGACGTTCGCTTCCCGACAGCTCGCTATCTCCTCAGCGAAGGCGACACCGAGACTAACGTTCAAAACGACTTCAAAGTTGCCACTTGCGAAGGCATGACATGGTCGGCATCTGACACTGACCTCGCTCAAATTCAAGATGGCAATGTAATTCTTGCTGATGCTACTGACAAGCCTTTGACTCTTACCCTAACTTACGGTAACAAGACTAAGTCTTTTGATTTTGTCATCAACAAGAAGAGCAGTGGTATCAACGACATTTTCGCTAATCCCGTTGTTTCACGTCGCTACTATGATTTGCGTGGTATTGAAGTTGTCAACCCATCTGCCGGTGCCATTTACATCGTTAAGACCGTTTATCAAGACGGTTCTTCAACTACCATCAAAGAAGCTTTCTAAGCTATAGCTAAATCTATAGTTCTTCTTTATTATAGCACTTAAGGTCCCTTTATGCCTTAAGTGCTATTTATATTTCTGATATTGACAAAAAATTGCTAAATTTGTGTGATAACTATAACTTGTCAAGATCATGGACGTCGTTTACGAAGATAATCACATCATTATTGTCAATAAAGCTCCCGGTGAAATCGTGCAAGGCGATAAAACCGGCGACACTCCTCTTGTTGATATCGTTAAAGCTTGGATTAAAGAGAAATATAACAAACCCGGCAACGTTTTCTGTGGCGTTGTGCATCGCCTGGACCGTCCCGTGGGTGGTCTTGTTGTCTTTGCCAAAACTTCCAAAGCACTCTCTCGCATGAACGAAATGTTCCGCAACGGGGATGTTCACAAAACCTATTGGGCTATTTCTCGCAATCGCCCTCCTAAAGATGAAGACCTCCTCACCCACTATATCACTACAGTTGAGCGAACCAACAAAAGTTATGCCTCAACGACACCCAAGAACGGTGCTAAAGAAGCGCGTCTGAAGTACCGTCTCATTGCCACCGGTGAACGCTACAACCTCATTGAAGTGAACCTGCTCACCGGTCGCAAGCACCAAATTCGCGTTCAGCTATCTGCCATTGGCTGCCCCATCAAAGGTGACCTCAAATATGGCGATAAACGCTCCAATCCCGATGGCAGCATTTCACTGATTGCTCGCTCCATCAACTTCATTCATCCAGTTTCTGGTAAAGAAATTACTCTGACAGCCCCGGTGCCCGCCAATGACAACCTTTGGCAAGCACTTCTGGATGATTTCAACAACAACGCTAAAACTCAAGACAATGACTAAACAAGACTTACGCATAGTTTTTATGGGCAACCCCGACTTCGCGGTGGAGAGCCTGCGACGCATTCATGAAGGTGGATATAACATCGTCGGAATCGTGACAATGCCCGACAAAGTGGGCGGTCGCGGTCACCACGTCATCGAAAGCCCCGTTAAGCAATATGCTGTCGCTAACGGCATCCCCAACATCATGCAACCGCCCAGCCTCAAGGCGCCCGAATTTGTTGACAGCTTGCGCGCGCTCAACGCTGATTTATTCATCGTTATCGCCTTCCGTATGCTTCCCCAAGTCGTTTGGTCTATGCCTCCAATGGGCACCTTCAATCTCCACGCCTCTTTACTGCCCAAGTATCGCGGTGCTGCGCCCCTCAACTGGGCCGTTATCAACGGTGACACTGAGACCGGTGTTACAACATTCTTCCTCAAGCATGAAATTGATACAGGCGACATCATACGCCAAGAAAAAATTGCCATCGCCCCCACCGACAACGTGGGCGACGTTCACGACCGATTGATGCTCCTCGGTGCCGACCTCACTATCGACACCATTGACCACATCATCGCCGGCGACCTCAAGACAATCTCCCAAGATGAAATCCTCAAGGGCGAGATTCCTACTCCCGCTCCCAAAATATTCAAAGAGACTTGTCACATCGACTGGAATCAACCCGCCACAAACATTCACAACCTCGTGCGCGGTCTATCGCCCTATCCCGGTGCGTGGACTCAACTAGCCGACGGCGATTCGAGCCCCATCGACATCAAAATCTTTGAAACCTCAGTCGTTGAAAAAGCTTCGACTACTCCCGGCAAAGTATCTTTTGACAACAGCACCATTACCGTCGACTGTGGCAAAGATGCTCTTGTCATCACCTCGCTTCAACCCGCTGGTAAACGTCGTATGCTCACCGCCGACTACTTGCGTGGCGCCAAGTTGACCGCTCCACGTTTTATCTAACCTCCAATAATCTTTAACCCCCAATTCACAATGAATGCACCCCTAGCCGAACGACTCAGACCTCGCACTCTTGACGATTACATAGGTCAGACCCACCTCGTGGGCCCTGACAGCATCCTGCGTCGCATGATTGACTCGGGACGCATCTCCTCGTTCATTCTTTGGGGCCCTCCGGGCGTTGGTAAAACCACCCTCGCCAAGATTATTGCCAACTCCACCAAGTCAAAGTTCTACACGCTCAGCGCTGTCACTTCGGGCGTCAAAGAAGTGCGCGAAGTCCTCGACCAATGCCGTGCCGAAGCATCCAGCATGTTCTCGGCAGGTCGCCCCATCTTGTTCATTGATGAAATCCACCGTTTCAGCAAATCTCAACAAGACAGCCTCCTCGGTGCCGTCGAGAGTGGCATTGTCACCCTCATTGGCGCCACAACCGAGAATCCTTCATTTGAAGTCATTCGCCCGCTACTATCGCGCGCCCAAGTCTACACCCTGCAACCGCTCAACGAGGATGACCTCAACACGCTCCTCAACCGAGCCATCACCACCGATGAAATCTTGAGCCGTCGCGACATAAAAGTTGAAGAAACAAATGCCCTATTCCGCTATGCCGGTGGCGATGCCCGCAAATTGCTCAACATCCTCGATTTGCTGGAACAATCCACAGCCTACGGTGAGCAACTCGTCATCAACGACCACATTGTTACCGACCGTCTTCAAGAAAATCCGCAAGCCTACGACAAAAACGGCGAGATGCATTACGATATCATCTCCGCTTTTATCAAAAGTGTTCGCGGTAGCGACCCCGATGCTGCCATCTATTGGCTTGCGCGCATGATTGCCGGGGGTGAAGACCCCGAATTTATCGCTCGTCGCCTCTGCATTTCGGCAGCTGAAGACATTGGCCTCGCCAATCCCAACGCACTTCTCCTCGCTAACTCTACGTTCGAAATTATTCAGAAAATTGGCATGCCCGAAGGTCGCATTCCCCTAGCTGAATGTACCATCTACCTCGCCAATTCGCCCAAAAGCAACTCTGCTTATAAAGCGATTAACAACGCTCTTGCATTGGTTGAAGCCACCGGTAATCTACCCGTGCCTCTCCACATTCGCAATGCCCCCACCTCGCTGATGAAAAAACTCGGTTACGGTGAAAACTACAAATATGCCCACGATTACCCCGGTAACTTCGTCGTTCAGCAATTCCTCCCCGACAAAATCCAAGACACCGTCTTTTGGAACGCTTGCGACAACCCCGCCGAGGCCAAAATGCGCGATTTACATCGCAAACGCTGGGGCAAATAACAGCAACCTTATGAGCAAATCGCCAGCCAATGGCTAGCGATTTGGGAAAAACATCAACACGCTTCTATCGGCACTAAATCCGTAAGAATAAATTACTTATAATCACAATATAGTACCTCTTTAAAACCTTTAGTCATGAAAAAATTATTAGCAATCTTCACCCTCATTCTCGCCTCTGCCTTTTCAGCCGTGGCCGGAACTCTTGAGCAATCATTTCAACAATTCGCCCAAAATCCTAAGGCTTCAGTTGTTGAAGCTCCCAAAGAAGAGGCTCAAGCCTACCACTTTGACCGCTCCCTAGTCTGCATCATCTCCGACGCTAATGAGATGGATGCCAACTTCTTCAACGACGCTGTGGCCCAAATTCCCCAAGACTTGCAGAAAGCAAACCTCAAATCAGGTAGTGGCAACATCTCTATCTACACCGAGAAATTGGGCAACGGAACTTCTAACATCCTTATCCTCATTTCTACCGATAACCAAATCGTTGTCGTCTTTGGCGAAGGTCCCGACGATGCCATTGAGAACTACCGAATGTAATTCTTAGAGCACCGCCACTCAATAATTCATCCTCTCAACGCTCATTTTTAAGCGTTTTTTCGCTAAATTTGTGACCATGTTTGCGTTACCACCCGCGCGACGCAAGCCTCATCATTGATATTCACCTAAAAAACAACATCATCATTATGAAAGCAATTTATAAATTCATCCTCTCCCTATTCCTCATTTCATCGACCTGCATCATTGGCCACGCCGAAAAACTTTTTGATGAAATCAGCACCCTTGACGGCGTCAAAAGCATCTACGTCAGCAACGTCATGCTCAAACTTGCCGGTTCCCTCGGTCTCAACGAGATTGAAGGACTCAGCGAATATTCACCTCTCATGAAAGACGTTACTGCCATCGAAATCCTCTCCGTTACCGATAAATCCAAGGTAAAAAAACGTCGCAAAAAAATCGACAAATTTGTAAAGAATCTCCCTAACACCGAGACTATCTCAGAAGTTACCGAAAACGGCAAGGCCGACACCAAAACCGTAACAGTGAAAACCCACATCAACTCATACACCCGTGAAGAAAACGGCCTAATCATTTACATCAAACAAGACTCCCAAATATCTCTAATCCACCTCGAAGGCACAATCAATCCCGAAGCCCTCGGCACAATCTAGCACCCCAATACTAGAGCAATCAGGATACATCTATTTTCCCCGTTGCCTTATTGCACTTTGCCCTAATTAGAAAGTGCAAAGTGCGACCATGCATATTTACCATGGGGTTAGCACTGGTCCACAAAATCGGTTGGCTTCATGCCAAACTGCTTCTGGAAGCATTTTGCGAAGTATGACGGGCTGTTAAAGCCCACCATGAAACATATCTCTTTCACACGATACTGCCCGTCTTTCATGAGCTGAGCAGCCTTCTTCAGGCGCGTTATCAATATCAACTCATTTGGTGACACGCTTGCTAGTGCCTTTATCTTGGCATACAACCCCGAACGGCTGATATTGAGGCGCTCGGCTAGCAAGTCCACCGACAAATCGGGATTTGAGAAATTCTCTTCAATTATCTCGTTCAACTTGGTCAAGAAATCGTCATCAACCTTGGTCTGAGCAATCACATTTATCGGTTCGAGTGGCATGGATGAATACTTCTGTCTCAACAACTTACGCATCTCCAGGATGTTGCGAATGCACGCCTCAAGATATTGCACCGAGAACGGTTTTTCCACATAAACATCTGCTCCACAGTTGATTCCCTCGGTCTTGGACATATTATCGGTCTTGGCAGTCAACAAGATAAACGGGATGTGGCTGTACTTCGCATTGTGGCGAACAGCTTTACAAAATTCTATGCCATTTTTGCGTGGCATCATCCAATCGCTCACAATCAGCGACACCTCATTTTCAGCGAGCAATTGTAGCGCCTCCTCGCCGTCCTCAGCCGTCAGCACTTCATAGTCTCCTCTGAAGCTGCTTGCGATGAACTCAAGCATTTCGGCATTGTCATCAGCAACAAGCATCACAGGCCGGCCTGATTGCGTCACAGCGTCAACACTCGCCTTGTCGTCAGTCTCTGCCACGTCCACAGCGTCGTCATCGTTTGCCACCACATTCTTTTGATGGATAGGAAAATCAATGGTAAATGTTGCGCCATGGCCCTCACTTGACTCGACCTTGATGGTTCCGCCATGTCCTTCAACAACATTTTTCACGATGCTCAACCCTATACCGGTACCGCCTTTTGATGCGCGATTTGCAACATTGACCTGGAAAAAAGGCTCGAAAATTCGCTCTTGATTTTCCTTGCTGATGCCTATCCCGTTATCAGTCACACTGATTGCGAAATGCTTGGCCGATTCGTTCACTCGACAATCCACTACAATCTTGTCAGTCATAAACTTACGAGCATTGTTTAATAGATTACTTATCAACTTGGTAAACGCCTCAGCATCAACATCTGCCACAAAATCTGACGCAAAATTGTGCACCTCCAGTGTTCCGCCCATATGCTCAACCGTCGGCTCAAACCTCACAACAACGGCATTCATCAACTCGGCAAGATTATTATGCTTGAAGCGCATAATCAACCCGTTTTGTTCCACTTTCTTGAAGTCAAGCAACTGATTGACAAGGAATAACAAGCGGTCATTATTACGATTGATGATATTCAAATCTTCTCTAACGTCGGCAGGCAATTTGTCATAGGAGCGCATAATCTTTTCCAACGGCCCGATTATCAGCGACACGGGTGTGCGTATCTCATGCGCTATCATCGTGAAGAACGACAATTTAGCTTGGTAAACTTCACGTTCTTTGGCCTGCTCAATTCGCTTAATTTCAGCAACATGGTGGCGTTCCGAGCGATAAAGCAGATACTGAATCAAGATTATCAATACGCTGATAATCAGAATAATATAGAAAATCTTCATGGGTAACGACCACCACCATGGCGGCGTCACTTTTATCGTCAAGACCGCCGTATATTCTGACCATTGGCCGTCATTATTGGTGGCGCGCACCATCAGTTTGTACTTACCCACGGGCAAATTTGTATAAGTCACCTGGTGCATATCGCCCACAAAATTCCAATCTTTATCGAAGCCTTCCAACTTGTAGGAATACTGATTTTTATCGGGATTACAGTAACTTAGCGCTGCAAAGTGTATCGTAAAAACCTTGTCTTCATAGCTCAACACCAGTTCGTCAAGCTCATTTATCGGCACGGGCAAATGCTTGTCTCCCACGCTCACAGGCTTGTTGATGATATCTAACCCCGTGAACACTACAGGCGCCTGGTATTGATTGAGCTTTATCTGATAGGGATAAAACGCATTAAATCCTGCCACCGAACCCACATAAATACGGCCATCTGTGGCCTTCAATATCGCATTGGGCACAAACTGATTAGACAGCAAACCATCATCAGTAGTGTAGATTATACACCCTTTCCCCGGTTCAAACCTCACCAAACCGTTCACGGTCGTTATCCACAACTTGTGCTGGTCCTCGACTATTGACAGCAAGTCTTGGCTTGTAACCTCGATGGCATCGCGCTCAAAGCAGTCTTTTTCAGGAATATAGTGGCACAAACCGTTTGCCGTTGCCACCCACATGGTCCCGCTGTTATCAATCGTCACGCCGTTAACGTGATTATGGGGCAATCCGCCCATATCTTCACGATAATTCTTCCAAATTCCTGTCTCGGGATTATACGCCATCAGCCCATGGCCTTGAGTGGAAAACCACAGCCTTCCGCGCGCATCCTCATCAATATCAATTGTCAATGCATCAAAGGTCTTGACGTTGGTAAAGTCATCAGTATCACGATTATACAGGTTAACGCCTTCCATCGTAGCAACCCAAATATTCCCTTTTCGGTCTCGGAAAATTGAATAAGTGCTGTTACTATCAAGGCTACCGTTCATTCCTTCTGATTGATAGTGTCTTAGCTTACGACTTACAGTGTTCAGCACAAAAACACCGTTGGCATAAGTTCCAATCCACAAATCATCGCCGTCCATACATAGCGCATGGATGTTCATCTTGGAAATTTCGCCAACATTCACGTGCTCAAACGTCCCCGTTTTGGGCGAAAAACGATTCAAACCACCATCATCGAGCGCAATCCAGATATCGCCCTTACTGTCCTCGCAAAAGCCTGACACAATCTTACCGCCAACCGAGTTGGAGAAGCGAGAATAGCGCCATCGCGTGAAGGTTTTCAGCTCGGGCGCCAAGTAATTTATTCCGGCATAATAAGTTCCTATCCACACTCCGCCCTCGCGGTCCTTGTAGATGGGGTAGACAAATCGGTCGGAAATTGAAAACTCGTTTAACTCGTCGTTGACAAACGGTGTCGACTCCAACGTCGATGTATTAACCATCATCAATCCGCTATCCGAGCCTATAAGTAACTCATTTTCGGTATATTGCATCAATCTGTGCACGTGAATCAACTCGCCCTTGAGTATGGAGTGAATCACATTTCCGCTGTATGGGTCAAAGCACAGCAACCCGTCGGTCCATGTGCCGAGCCACATTTTGTGATTGGAATCCTCATATATTGCCATAGAGCTGGTATCCAAGCCTTTAGCAAGTCCCTTGAGCGAAAATCTTTCAAATCGGTTCTCAGCCTTATTGAGCTTATAGACATTGCCTTGCCCCTGGGTGCTCACCGCCCAAACATCATTGCGCGAATCCACATAAACTTGACCTATCCAATTGGAAAACTCGGCAATCGTATAATTCTCAATCTCACCTGTCTCGGCGTTGAGCTTGAACAGTCCTTCTTTGGAGACCGCAAACCACAGATTGTCATCCTTATCGCTCGTCAAGCTATACACCGACGTTCTGATTGCACGGTTATTGGCTCCCACGAGCTTGTCAAAGACCTCAAACGCGCCTTTCTTGCGATTGTAGCTATACAAATGGGAATCGCTGCCAACCCACATTTTCCCTTTCACACAATGTATCGACAATGGGAAATCATTATTAGCGCTCTTATCATCACCCTTAAGCGAATGATTCACAAAGTCTTGGCCGTCATATCTAACGACACCGCCATCGGTCACAAACCACAAAAAGCCTGTGTTATCCTGCTCGATATCTCTGACACAATTGGAAGGCAAGCCATCATCAACGGTGATATGTCTGAAGTCAAAGCGTGAGGCGTCGGCTTGATTGTTCATCAAGCTGACAAGGATTATGATAATTACTAGAATACACTTATTAATCAGTGGATTAGAAACAAGTTTGGTTGAATTCATTACAAAAAAAATAAAGGCTATAATTGCGAATACAAAGATAGCCTTTTTGAGGTGCGGTTTGCAAGTTTTTAGCCAATTATTTTTAGCAAAACTTAATTTTTATTGATTTTTATCGAGTAACACCACTGTGCATCACCCGGATTTTCGTCTCCGTCAATGTTGCTCCAATGCTCGGTGGGCGCGCCCATCACCACGAGCCACAAATGCTCGGGTGCATCCTCGCCTTCAGCAACGGTGAACGTCAATTCGCCTCGTTTGTCGCGCTTCATCTCGCCACAGCTTGAGCGCCCGTTCTTGTCGACAGCAACAAGCCCGTAACGCCATCCTGCCTTGCTCACATTCTTTTTGACATATCCTTTTTGCCCTGCCTCGCCTCTAAACTGCACAACGAGTGTCTTTCCGGGCTCTACTGTGGGCAATTCTATAGCGTTAAACCCGTAATTTTCAGGGCAATTACTTGGGGCGACACGTTGCCAACCGCCACCGGCATCAACCATTTTTGTGTGCCATTGGTTAGCATATTTACGGCTATTTTTCCACACTCGCGGGTAGTCCCAATTAATCATACGACGCTCTGCATCAAACATTTCGTCGTTAAACGCCTCTTGGTCAATCCCCGTCACTCTCTTGTAAGTCATCACAGGGTCCTCGCCGATTTTGCCCTCTCTGAACAGCTCGGCAATGAATTTCAACCCGCGTTTTTCGCTCCAATACTCGAGAATGTATGGCGAATGATAGATGTTATCAATATGCAGGAAAGCCTTGTGGGTCAAGTCTCTAAATGCTTTCAAGTGATAGTTCTCATCCGTTTGCCAATCGGGATTTACTTGCCACAACATCCACTGCGATGCCATCTCAAAAAATCCGCAACCGCCCCACGCATCTCCCTCGCCGTCACACGTTATTTGCGACTGAAACGAGTGGCCAAGTTCGTGAGCTATACAGTTGAGTTTCTCGTCCTGCACACGATTTGGAGCTATCCACAGCGCCCCTATTTTGCCGTCATAGTCACCACCATAAGCAGTGCCTTCCAGCGAATAATCCAGCATCACCATCATGCGATAATCGTCGGCATTGCTCCCCTTTTTCAGGAAACCCAAGTCCTCGTAAAAATAGTGATAGAATTTCTCCAAACGTGCCAATAGGTTGTTCATATCAACCTTCATGTTATGTCCTTCAAGGTCAGGCGCTTCGGCAGGGTTGTCACCAAAGTCTTTCGCCCAAAACACAGCAACATTCTCGCTACACAACATGCGTCGATAGCTCCATTTGCTGTCATTGCTCTTAAAATCATTGTCTAGCAGTTCGATAGGCACATATATAGCCTTGCCTGCATACTCACGAAATGTGTCAGCGGCCTGCGCCACAAGGCCACAGGCTGCCAACACAACCGCTACTAATAATTTACTGCTCATAAATTAAACTAAGTAAAATATCTTTAAGTTCCTGATGGATATGAATTTACAATATTATCAAGATAGGTCACTCGGTTTTGCAACCATCGCTCCATCTTGTTGATTTCAGTGCTGTAATTCTTGTCGATGGGCCAGCGTCCGGCTTCTCTCGCCATCGCGTCATAGTCAACATATTTCACTACTTCTTCCCACGCTTCCATAACTTTGGGCTTAACCTCTTTCCAGCGAGACTTATAGTCGCTCACAAAGTCCTTAACCCTAAACAAATCACTGAAGAATCCGGGCACTTGATAGCTCGTCCCGGTGTGGTTATATGGCTGTGTACCAAGCACTAGCTCACGATAATTAGCGAAATAAGTGTGTCCCGTGTACATCGTGCTCCAATCGAAGTCAAATCCGCCGTCAAAGTCCCACAACGGGCCCATTTTCCACTTTTCGCCCTGATTTTTGTGCATATACATCGAGCGAGGAGCATCAAGTTCCACGTTGTAGACGATTTCTTGAATCATGATAAAGTCTATAAACGTCTGAATATCTATGAGTTCCTTAACACGTGCATAGTCATGATTCTTTATTGCCGTCTCGAGCTCTCCAAGGTCAGCTTTTGCCGCATTGAGCACACTAGCTGACGGTTCATCGGGATTTTTCACGCTCACGGGCATCTTGTAAATTGCCGACCAAAAGTTATCGGTTTCGGCAGGTGCCAACTCGGGCCCGTCGTCGCGGTCAAGGCTCAACAGATAGCCCGTTTTCTCGTCTACATTCACTCGCCCTTTACCCTGCTGCACTTGCTCGGTAAACTGGTACAAGCCAATGTACTGGCCGTTCAACGTGACTTCCACATATCGGATGTGATTAGTGTAAGGCATTCCACAAGCCTCACCAAGAGCAAAAGTATAAGCGTGCATCAAGTCGGTCGGGTCGCGATAATTTGCCAGCAACACCCAGCTTTTTCCCTCGCCGAGTCCCAGCAAACTGCTTTTCTTGTTCAACTTTATGCGATATGGCTTCTTGTCATACCATTCCCATGTCGAATTTCCACGGCCTCTAATCCCTGCTTCTCCGGTATAATCCCAGTCATCAAATTCACTATCAATCGTTACCGTACAATTGACATAATCGGTTTTTGTGGTTATGGGCGCACCGTCTTCAGTGGTTATCGTCAGCTGATGCACTTTATATTTTGCTGTTTCGGCTGTCAATTTGTCCGGCTCCGGCTCGGGTTCAGGTTCCGGGTCAGGCTCAGGTGTTGGATCTTGTTTTTCGGGCACATCGGGTTCATCCGGCATTTGGGGTTCATCCTCGCCACACGCTGTCATTGCAAACGCAACAACCACCGCGCTCAACAGATACTTTATCGCTCTCTTTCTCATCGTTTTTATATTTAGAAAAGAAGGGCGAGAAACGCTCCATCTTGTGATGGGATTCCTCCCCCTTCCTTGTCTTCTTAAACCTTAAACGCTAATATTTTAGGTTTATTGTTATATCAGCTTTTTATTGCTTTAATCAACAATCTTTAAGGTAATTGTCACATACAATGTCTTGGCAGTGCCACCTGTTGTATAAACAAATGTTGGACGTAATTCATAAGATTTTCCGACCTCCAATTTACCCGGCATTTGACCATAGTCAATTGATGCTCCTGGGAGTTCCCAATATAGATAACCATTATCGCCCCATGTGCTTTGGTCTCCATTTGCATCTAGCCAATAGCCGTTATTTGCGGTTGGTGTATATGAGTATGAATCATTACTTTGATAGTTGAGAGCTGCTATTTTACCTTCTGCAGGTTCAGCTCCTGCGTCTAATAATTTATCAGCAATTTGATCTACCGAAATGCCAAAGAAGTTAGCTATTTCGTCAGTTGCGATACTGATATTACCAATGAGATAATCATTTTGATACTTAGAATAACTTACCGGCAAACTCAAATCGGCTGACATTGCTGTATTATCCCACTTAGTATAAACAAATTCGGGATCTTCTTCATAATACTTCAAGTCGGTATTTGTCAACTTAATGCTATATGGGAATTGCGGGTCATTAGATTCAACTTCATCCCAGCCATGTGACATGTAGATTTCAGGTGAGCCTTGAACTACTAGATAAAGTGCTGTGGTTCCGCTTGGTACGGTAAATGATAACGTTCCATTCTTGTCCTTACCAACTGAACCATATGTGCGTTTGCTACCATTATAAGCAACAAATCCATAACGCCAACCCATATTATCGGCACCGCCCACTGCATTATAGTGAGTTGTCTTTCCTGCTTCTTTACCATCACCGTCAACCATTACGCCCTTATCTTTTGAGCAAAGAGAAGCGCCATAATTCAAGCCGGTGAATGCTACTGAAACTTGACCGCCACCATTAGGTACTGTCAATGGTATCACATTAAAGCCTGTTGCGCCGGGACAGTTTGCATATGAAATTTGATATGAGCCGTCATTTTGATAATAGAATTTCGGATTGTAATTGTCTTGATATGTTTCTGAGGCATATTCACGAACTCCGTCGATATCAAATGTTGCCATACGTGCTGCATAGTCAAATAATTCCTCACGAGTGGTTGCATAATCGTTATTGTTGTAAATGCGGCTGTAAGTCATGATTGCATCTTCAGGAGCTTCTGATTCGCGCCAAATGCGGCCATAAGCTTCTACGCCATGTTTAGCTACCCAATAACTTTGTAACCAATAACTTGCATAGCGTTGCCATTCATGATGGAAGTGACGGTGACAGTTATTCAACCACACATCAAAATTGTAGCTTTCAAATTGCTCATTTGGATAATCTTGTTGAGCTTGCCATTGAGCACATTGCTCCCAATATCCACAACCACCATTTCCACTACCGTCAACGCCATAGAATCCATAACGGAAACCATGTTTTGCGTCATCAGCTGCGCCTTGTAACAGTTTATCACAATAAACTTGATATTGGAATGAGTGACCTATCTCGTGAGCTATTGTTGAGCCTACAGGATGACAGGTTGAAGGATTTACCCACAATGCACCGATTTCATTATCATAACCTGAACCGGTTGCCAACCATTCATCTTGATAAATCAAATAAATCTGCATCTTGTACTTGTCAAGGTTAGATTTTCCTTGACCCAATACAGCCATACCCAATTTGTTGATGTTGGTATCGAAATATTGTTCTGCCTTTTTCAACAAGTCATCAACATCAACATACATTCCTGATGCTTGATTTTCTGCTGAATTAGGGTCATCACCAAATTCGGGAGACCAGAATACAAAGAAGTGCTCACTTTGACGCATACGATGCCATGAATAGTATGAATCTTGACGCAACATATATTCTGGGCCGTTTTCAAAATGAGGATTCCAAGATTGAGGACAAATATATTTGTCATAATCAGCTATTTCATTAGGGTCCAAGTAAATAACTTTATACTCTTGAGCAATTGTTATTGTTGTTGTTCCACCCTTTTCTGTGGTTATTACCAATTGACAGCTTCTCCAATCGGTCAACGATAAATTTTCAGCGATAGCAACTACGACTTGGAGACCTTCACCTGCTTCACCACTAACAGGTGAAACAGAAGCCCAATCACAAGCATTTCCTTCAGCATCAAGCACGGTTGCTTCCCATGCCATATCACATTTAAACGTCACTGACAAGTTGGTCGCTTCGGCACTAACTGTATAATCAGCTTCGCCCGGTGCGATTTCACCTGTATAGCGTGGGTCATAATCCGGTGATGACTTTGACATATCATCATCGCTACATCCGGTTGCAAACAATGACATTCCACCGAGAGCTACAACTGTAGCCATCATGTGCATATATTGTTTTAAATTGAATTTCATAATATAGTGTTATTTATGTAAAACTTTAAGGTATCATTGCCTCTGCCACCGATTGACCGAGGCAATGATTCTAATATTTTGATTATTCTAATGTTGCGGTACAATAGATGGTCAAAGTGGTTGAATGATCTTTTACCAATGCGAATCCGAACCATACTTCATAAACCGTACCTGATGCCATGCCAGGATAACGGCCAATACCGATGCTATGTTCTTCGTCACTGAACCATGGCTCTATATAGTAGGCACAACCATCGCCCCAGCTTAGAATTTCGCCACTAGAATCTACCCAATAGCCACCGTTATTTGCTGTTGATGTACCATCCCATACAAATTGGCTATTACTGTGACTAATCATATACATTCCAATTACACCGTCATTGTATGCATCCTCAAATTCTTGTGGAGTCATGCCAAATACATATTCGATGTTCTTAGCGATATCTTCAGTGTAAATTTCACCTGCTGAATAATCACCTTCAGGTATTAGCAACTGTGTATATACCACGCTTGGCGGAACAGCGGTAACGCCAACAGCAAAACGTACATACTGTTTATATTGACTATCAGCCACCAAGAAGCCTAATTGAGGTGTTGACTGTCCTAGGGCATCATTGGATACAGCAAAATCAATAGAACGAGCTGATAAATCAAGTGATAATGTCCCGAACAATGTAGCATCATTTGCTTCACACACATTTGATGATGAGTTTACATACCAGCTATATCGACTGCCGGCATTACCTTCTACACGATTCCAAACATTACGGTTAGGATTGATAGGCCATACTTCAACCTTTCCGGAGGAAATATTACTAATCAATTCGTCTACAGTCATTCCAAGTAAGTCATTGATTTTATCAGCATAATCATCTAACTTCACACTGACTATATCACCATCACCCGGTGTTACTTCACTGCTGGTTGAGATTAAGGCTGCTGAATTAGCCTTTACCGGCGGATTCTCATTTGGGCCATAAACATGGACAGTTGATGCATCTTCATAATCATCTGAACAAGCAGGTGCAAATGTCAACATGCCACAAGCCAATAATAAATATAATATTTTAGTTTTCATTTCTTTAAATATTTAAGATTAGTAGCCTGGATTTTGCTTCAACTTGGGATTTGCATCCAAGTTATCTTGTAATATCGGGAATATGTCAAAATGGTGGTCGGTTGGATTGGTATATGCGCTCTTTCCAAACCAAGATTTGCCATTAAATACATTACAACCGTTTGTCATCTTAAATCTGATTAAGTCTTGACGACGGTGATGCTCATAAACAAATTCCCATGCCAAATCATCTAATAAACCGCCGAGGATAATATCTGCACCACCCTCATGAGTCTCGGTATTTACAACATTTATCAGGTTCTTGTCACTATCAAGCTCACCTTGAGTTTCTCTCAAGCCGTAGTCATAAACGCTACCGCCCTTGAGGTCAGCTACAGTACGTGTTGCCTTTGCAGGATTGCTCTTAAATGCACGTTGACGTATCATAGTCACGATATCTGCTGCATCTTGCTCTGTTTCGCCCTTATAACCGCCAAGTCTCAACAGACATTCTGCCTTGATAAAATAAGCATCGGTTAAACGGAAGAATGGCACATTGTCATCACTTGTACCGATATTACCTGATTGTATTTCATACAACCACAGACGTGCGCCTTGATAGTCGGCTGCACCTGGAGTTTCTATTGCCCAAACTTCAGGAGTTAAGTCAACCAATGTTCCGTCATCATCATAAATGGGATTACCTGATTGGTCATATTGAACGCCCCATTTCCATGTATCAGCCTTACGAGAATCATCTTCGTCATAAGTATAGAAAAATTGAGGTACACAAGCGCTACCATTCCAAGGGTCAAATGTTACACCGAAAACGGCTTTACAAGCAGATGGGAACCATTTACAGAAATGGTTTGTTCCGTGACCTGCATACTTGTTATCATACATTAATTCGAAGATATTTTCATTACTACCTGCTACCGAGAATGGTTCGCGGTAAGAAGTTGCCAATGTATAAAGACCACTTTTTATCACTTCATTTACTTCATCAATAGCTTTGCCATAATAGCTACTATCTTCTTGTCCGGGGAACCATGCATCATGATTCAAGTACATCTTAGCCAACAACATACAAGCGCCATAATAATTAATTTGGCCCTTTTCCACAGCTTTTGTTAACAATGGCTTAGACTCTTCAACCTCGGTAACAATAAAGTTATAAGTAAATTCAGGAGTCTCTTGCTCGGGCATATAGCCGTCAGGCACATTTAATGTTGTACTTACAGGTATATTACGCCACAAATCAAACAACACATAGTAGAATAATGCTCTATAGGTGCGAAGCTCGGCAACAGCTGTTTCATTTTGTGAAATATTTTCATCATCTAACAGCTGATTACAAGCATTGATACCTTGATAACAAGAATACCAGGGACGATACAAGTGATTAATTGTTGCATGGAATTCATGCTTATGCAATGACACATATTGAGCGCCCCAACCACCATATGTACGATATGGAGTCATCAATAGGTCACAACATTCTTGGCTAATATCTTGATAGCCTTCCCATCCATCATACATATCACGCAAACGGTCATAGATTGTACCGTATTGTGCTTGTATATCTTTTTCGGTAAATTCATAGCTTCCGTCGCCCGGGACTTGGCTGAAAACTGTTTCACTTAAATCAGTACAAGAGCTTAGCGCCATTGAACCGACAAATAAACCAGCTATTATGCTATTTTTTAATATATTGCGTTTCATAATGATTGTACTTTTAAGTGTCTTAGAATGTTACATTTAAGCCTAATGTGAATGAACGTATTGTTGGATATTTATCACGGTCATCAACACCGGCATACCAGAAATTATCACTACCAAGTTCAGGGTCTGTTCCTTTATACTTAGTTATTGTAAATAAGTTATTTACACTTCCATATACACGAACATTCTTAACGTATTGATTATTCTTGAAATCGAAGGTATAACCAAGTGTAGCATTTGTGAGCTTCAAGTAGTCACCATCTTCAATATAATAGCTGGTTACCACCTGCGTTTGCTGTGCTGAAAGTGAGCGTATTCCACCGATTGCATCAGCAGCTGACTTCAACTTATTGTAAGCGTGCGCATTGTTCTCATAGAATACACGTTGTTGGTTAATAATCTTATACCCAAATTGGCCTGTAAATTGAAGTGCTAAATCAAATTTCTTGTAAGTAAATGTATTATTCCAACCAATGGTAACCTTTGGAATACCATTACCCATGTATTGATACCACGTATCACGGTCATTACGCATTTCTTGATAGAATTCTGCACATTGGCCGGTTTCAGGATTTTCTATTAGGAACAAGCCAGTGTCCTTAGATACGCCTACAGCCTTTAATGAATAGATTTCGCCAAATGGTTTACCTACTTCTACCTTGTGGGTGTATTGACTGACAGGATCACCGATTCCTTGCAACCAAATTACATTTTCTGTTTGATACAAGTCGTTTGACAAGCTGACAAGTTTATTCTTGTTATGTTGCAATGTAAATGCTGTTGACCAATCAAAGTCTTTGGTTTTAACCGGTATCGCTTTAATTAATATTTCAATACCGGTATTTCTCATCTTACCAACATTTGCATAAGTGTAATCATACAAGTTTGGCGGACTTGGAACGTGATAATCATATAGCATATCAGAGGTATTCTTTACGTAGTAATCAATAGTACCACCTAAACGGTCGTTGAACACTTCCCAATCCAAACCGACATTAAATTCGCCTGCTTTTTCCCACTTTAAATCCGGGTTAGGATTTGATACAGCTTTCAAGCCCTTACCCCAAACACCGTCACGGTAATAGTTACCGCCTGAGAATGTATATCGAAGTATTGATTGATAAGCATCTGCAGGAATAACACCTGTAACACCGTAACCAACACGGAATTTCAAGTTAGTCAACCAATCTTGTGTTGATTCCATGAATTGTTCATTCATGATGTTCCAACCCAAAGATACTGATGGGAATGCACCCCATTTATTATTAGCACCAAACTTTGATGAGCCTTCATAACGAATAGATGCCAAGATATTGTAACGTTCATCATAACCATAGCTTACACGGCCAAAGAAACCAATCAACGTGCTTTCTACTTTATTACTTGACATTGTAGCTTTTCCATCGGTCAGATAAGAACCTGAGCTAATGTTATTATATCCGAAATAATCGGTTGGGAAATTAGCATTCCACATACCGGCTTCTTCATAAGTATCTCGTGACCAGCTATAACCAACTAATCCTTCAAAGCGATGAACTTTATTGAAAGTATTGTGGTATTTTGAGGTCAATTCAATGTAATCCTTCTTTTCTGAGCTATCACTTAGGCTAGCTTGACCGGTCAATCCGTTAAGTTCCGTTACTGATTCAACACTTGATTTATATGAACCATATTTGCTCTGTGAACGATGTGACGCAAGCATCAAGTTGGTTTGCCAACCTTTGATTGGCTCAAATGTAATATTACCAGTCATGCGGATTTCTTGGCTCTTACCTTCGCCTTCGGTCTCATTTTGCAATGATACAGGGTTATAATATTGCAATAGAGAGCGTTGGTTATAAGTGCCATCTTCGTTCCAAATCGGAGATGATGGATTTCTAATAACAGCTTGACGATAAACTGTAACAGCATCATTTACGTCATATTTATAGCTGTCGGCCACGATATTAAGATTTACTTTCAACATATCGTTCAACATCCAATGGCTAATATCGAATGACATACTCAAATCTTCATTACCTGTTTTTTTCATAACACCTTCTGCATTACGATAGGTGAAGTTTCCATAGTAAGAAGTTGAAGAAGAACCACCAGTAACTGAAACGCTATGATTGTGAGTTATTGCAGTGCGACTTACAGCCTTCAACCAATCAGTATCATAACCCTCATCATTGAACTGTGTTTTACCTTCACGAATGTCTGATGAAGTCATAAAATCTGCTTTCTTTGCCCAATTTGCGAAAGAAATGTAACCTGCATAAGTAGCAACTGCCTTTTGCTCGCGTTGTCCTGTTTTGGTAGTAATCAAGATAACACCGGCAGCACCACGAGTACCATAAATTGCAGCTGCTGATGCATCCTTCAATACGTCAATTGAAGCAATATTTTCAGGGGGAACTGTACTCAACGAGCCCGGTACTCCATCAACAAGAATTAAAGGAGTTGCATTACCTGATACTGATACAATACCACGTAAGCTGATTTCAGTACTTGAGCCAGGGTCTCCTGATGGGTGAGTAATTGTCAAACCGGCAACTTTACCTTTAATCAAATCACCTGCATTATTAAAGCTACCAATAGAAAAGTCTTCGGACTTTACTGATGCTACGGCACTGGTTATATCGCCCTTGCGCTGTGTTCCATAACCAATTACTACGAGCTCGTCCAACAGGGCCGACTCGTCCTCAAGTGTAACGTTTAATGAGCTACTTTGAGCGCCAACGGTTATTGTCACTGCTCGATAACCCACTGCAGAGATGTGAATCTGTTGACCTTTAGAGGCCTTCACGCTGAATTGACCGTCAATGTTGGTGGCAACACCTTCCGACGTTCCTTTCACGATAACACTGGCTCCAATGATTGGTTCACCTTGCGTGTCATAAACTGTACCCGTAACAGTACCTGCCGGCGCTGCTACTGATGCTTGCATTGGTTCTGCAAATGCTCCGGGGACACCCACTGCTGATGCCAATCCGGCACAAAATGCTACCTTCAGCAAGTCTTTGCCTAAACGGTTTAGATTTAGCTTAGTTTTCATCTTGTCTTTTAAGGTTGATTATTAGTAGATTAAGTTAATTAATTTGTATTCCTGTGTTTTATTCATTGACTTTCCACTCAATGACACCGCCGCTCTCGCCTTCTTGCAGTTCGGCCGATAATTTGAGGGCCTCGGTGGTGACCGGCGTGAATGTCACATGATTGTACTTGTCTTTTTCGGTACCATAAGCTGATGTTGCGTTAACTTCTTGCCAACGGCCTGATGAGTTCTTGAAATATAGCTTCCAGCTTGACGGAACTCGATAATTTCCATCATAGTGGTCAAAGTCAAGCCAATAGACATCTACCGAGGATATTTGGTAAGGCTTGTCAAACTTATAGCAAATATTTTCCACTGTACCACGGCGCAACCACCAGTAGTGGTAAGGTTTAGAGATGTCGGCCGAAGATGTTGGGTCCCATTGGTCATTGTAGCCCCAAGCCCATTGCAAGTTGCTTGTAGCAGCCGGCACATCCGAGTTGATTTGTGTCGGTTCAGAGAACATCTCGGCACGGCTGGCGATGGTAGGTGCAGGTGTTGGGCGAGCATGGTCGGCATCCACGGGAATCCACACAGCCATCTGGTCAGCGCCACGATTGTTCCAAGTTGAATATGGTATAGCCTTGAATGGCACGTCTTTAACTGAGCCATCGAGAGCCACTTGCTTGGCAGTACCGTTCAGTGTCATCACACCGTTCAAGAGGTCTTTTTCAAATTTCTCTTCAAAAGTTGTGCCATCGGGAATGAATTTGTTGAAGACTGTTGAATCGGCTTGGTCCTGACCTTCAAGGCAATACATGATAGGGCCACGCTCGATGGCGAGCTTGCCTCGGTCATCAACGACCTTGTCATTTGCCTTCACTCGACGTGTTTCCATCGGGATTGTCAACTCAACTTGGTCTCCTGCATGCCATTGGCGAACAACAGTGGCATAACCGTCACCACGGAACGGGCTAACGCGTTTACCGTTGACTTTCAGCGTGATAGCGTTCTTGGGTTCAGCTGTAAATGAATATAAATCTGTTGGAACAGGTTGATTTTCAGCCCATCCGGGGATGCGTAATCTCAATGCAAATTCTTGCTCCTGCTCGGGAGTAACGGTGAACACAACTGTACCATCCCAAGGGTAATCGGTTGTCTGCTTGAGAGTTACCTTATTATTTTCAGTTTCAATGTCGGCAGTTGACTGGATGTAAAGATTCACCATGATGTCATTGCCTTGAGTAGCATACATATAGCTCGGGACGCTGGCAACAAAGCGAGTGATATTACCGGGACAGCAAGCGCAACCAAACCAGTTTTGACGTTCATGTTGGCCCATCGACTCCAATGGGTTGTCATAGAAGAACTTATCTCCCGAAAGTGACACACCTGAGATAACGCCGTTGTATAAAGCGCGCTCATAAACATCGGCATATTTTGCATCGCCTGTAGCCAAGAACATGCGATAATTCCAATAGACATTGGCGATTGCAGCACACGTTTCGCAATAAGCTGTGTGATTGTTCAATTCGTAATTTGGACCGAAGCCTTCGCCTTGGGGACGTGAACCGATACCTCCGGTAATGTATAACTTCTTGGAAGCCATATTGTTCCATATACGCGTAATGGCTTTAAAATAAGCTGAATCATTGGTCAATGCAGCAACGTCGGCAACTCCCGAGTAGAGGTAGCCGGCACGAACGGCATGGCCTACAATTTCTTCTTGCTCCAAAATGGGCTTGTGGTCTTGAGAATATTCGCTCAAACGGTGTCCATCGGTGCCACGGCCTGTCTCTTCAACAAAATACTTGGCGGTATTGAGATATTTCTCATCGCCTGTAACCTTATATAGCTTACAGAGAGCCATTTCAACGATGGGGTGTCCTGAAGGCACGTGTTTTTGATTCTCGCCCGGGCCAAACACTTCACACACCAAATTGGCGTTTTTGATGGCCACATCCAGCAACGAGCGCTTACCTGTAGCTCTAAAATGCGCTACAGCAGCCTCATAGAGGTGACCACAGTTATAAAGTTCATGTGAATTTATCTTTTCCCAACGGTGAGTGCCCCACCAGCCTGACAGCCTTGTGCATTTATTTGTTACACAAGTAGTTAGATAGCCATCATCTTCTTGTGCAGCAGCGATTAAGCCGATAACGCTGTCGAGATAGGCATCTAACTTGGCATCATATTGCACTGCTAATGAATAAGATGCGCCTTCGATAATCTTGTATGGGTCAGTATCGTCAAATGAGAAATCACCGCGATGCTCACCCTTCATCAAGCCTCCGGCGATGGCGAAATTATCAAATCGACCGTTCTTCTCACATTCCTTGAATGCTGACGGGATTGAAACTGTGCGATTCACCTCGATGCGCGGAGCCCAAAAACTATCCTCAATATGAACCTGAGTGAACGGTACTTCCTTCACGGGTGCATCGGGAGCGGTGTAAGAGCCACTAGAGCATGCAACCAATGAAAGTATCATTGCACATTCGGCCAGGAGGTTTGAAACAGCTTTCATGATGATTTTATTTTAAATTTGTTCTTAAATTTTAGTTCTAACTACGTGATTTTAAATCCAAATAAAGATTTTCCACAAAAATACGGCCTATTTTCAGTTTCGTTATAATTCAATAGTCCATTTTAACAGCAAAATTGTCCAAAGGATGAATTTTATTAGGACAAAATCGTCCAAATAATATGCAAAAATCATCCAACACGCTGATTTACTGCAATGTAACACCAGCAGATTAGCTAAATTAATTTTATAAAAATTCTAGGGATGTAGACGATAATGCGACAAGCTTGCACTATTTTTGTAACCTCATACTC
>CAYTFG010000016.1:0-28351 GCA_964436925.1 uncultured Bacteroides sp.
GAGTAGGTAACCGCCCCTTTAAGCGCCCGGAAGGACATCGTCCTCTCCGGGCGTTCTTATTTTATACCCAATTGCTATCTACATCAACACTTTACTAAAAAAATCACACAAATTCTCCTAGAAAACCCGCAAATACTTGTGTAATTCAATAATTCTTTGTACCTTTGTATCACAGTTCGATAAGGACCCACGGAGAGGTGGGTGAGTGGCTGAAACCACCAGTTTGCTAAACTGACGTAGGAGTAATCCTACCACGAGTTCGAATCTCGTCCTCTCCGCAATACAACAAAGCCGCTGATTCTCAGTGGCTTTCGTTGTTTTATTACCCCTCCCAACCTCAATTATCACTCTTCGCCATATCTTCTCACTCATCGCAGAATCGAATCGGGATGCAAACGAAAATCCCCACGCTAGCAGTGTAGCGCAGGGACTAATTATCTATCAATGATGTGGTTTAGATTATTTCTCCAACTTCTTTAATCGCGTGAGCGCTTCTATGTAGTAGTAATCGGCATAGACGATAGAGTAGTCTATTTCAGAGTGTGCAGGGAAGTTGCCTGTAGAGTGCATCAAGAACGAATTGTTCTTCTGGCGCGATTGGTAACGCTCCGAACTCAATTCTTGTATCATTGCTTTCGCTTCATTTAAGTAGCGCTGTGACGTCTCATCATCTTCAACGTATTGGCTAAGCTCAACGAGCGCAGATGCTGTTACAGCGGCTGCAGCAGCGTCTAGCGGCGCATTCGGAATGTCCGGGTCATCAAAGTCCCAATATGGAATCTTGGATGATGGTAGTCGCTCCAGATAGTGGTCAGCTACTTTCTGCACAAATTCCAGATACTTGGTGTTTTTAGTCTCGCGATACACCACTGTGAAGCCGTATATGGCCCATGCTTGGCCGCGTGCCCACATTGATTCATCGTTAAACCCTTGGTGGTTGCACCCTCTCAAGAACGCTCCTGTGGCCTTGTCATACACTGCCACATGATAGCATGAATAATCGGGGCGAAATTGATTCTGCATGGTTTTATCGGCATGGCTCACGGCTATGTCATATAGTGCATGGCTACCACCATTTTTAGCAGCCCAAAATAGCATTTCCAGATTTATCATATTGTCCATGATGGTGTTGTGTCCTCCCAGCATCTCTTCATTGCGTGGCCACGAACAGATTGTACCTGCTTTGGGATTGTAGAGCGTGGCAAGTGAATCGGCTGCATTAAGTATTACTTGCTTATATTCAGGCTTTTGGGTGAGCCTATAGCCGTTGCCGTAGCTACAGAAGATTAGAAATCCCAAGTCGTGGTCATATACAGGTGTCTCCACAATAGGTTTGAGCGCACGAGTGAACAGGTCAGCTTGTTTAGCTATCTCCTCACTGCCGGTGTTTTCGTAGTCATACCATAGTATACCGGGCCAAAAACCGCTGCACCATTCTTCCGCACTGGCTTTTCTGCGCTCCCAGTGGGTCCCGCGAGTCGACACGTTGCGCGGAATCATGCTGTAATCAATGTTACTATCATCTGCATCATCCAGCTCTCTGAGCGTCTTTTGGATTTGTGTATTGCAGTATGCCAAGTTTTGGTCTACCATGGAGTCCTTTACTGTAACGGACTCAGAGCATCCCATCAGCAGCGATGATGTGATTATACCTGCTCCCAGTAGCTTGAAATAATTTGCTATTCCATTCATCATATATTATGTTCTTATTTTTCAAAGTGAATATAATCTATATCTATCCATCCGCGGTCAACGCCGTGAGGCTGTGCGCTGAAATAGCCTATCTTTGCGCCTATCCATTTGCCTTCACGTGCTTGAAATGAGTGAGTGGTCTCGGTAAAGGTTTTCCCATTTACACTATAAAGAAAGTGACATATACCACCTTTATCTACCTTTACCTTAAACCATATATTACATTCATAGTTGGGGTACAATCCCGCCTCGTACTTGGCTGAGGGATTGAGCCTTGCTATCGTTTCTTCTGTTTCTTTACCACCTTGGTCGGCGTCAACGCAAGTGATTTGCTTCAGTATAAAGCCTTCACCAACTTTCTCCAACGATAATCGGCAATAATCCTTGCCCATAATTATGATGCCTGATTGCTGATGGTCTGCTTTAGCCGAAATTTTGACCTTGGTTGTGGCCTCAAACTGCTCGGCAGGGAATTTCTGTAGGAAGAGATTGGGGACTTCCCAAAAGTTCACGAAATCCTCGGATAATGCGTGTCCATACACTCGCATATAGCCCATGTTGCCGACAAAACCGAATGTCGGCTCATAGTTGGCATGCCATTGCCACTGCAAGCCCACCGTTGGCGTATCAAATTCATCGCTATCTTGGTGGTATAGATGCTCCTCAGACGTTGCTACGGGTTTGGCATAGGATTTTACGGGTTCACCCGAATTCCCCATTATAGGCCATCCATTAGCCCATTTCACGGGGTTTAAGTGCAGTATACGCCCATACAAGCCTTTATCTTGGAAGTGTATGAACCACGAACTCCCATCAGGGCTATCAACAAGTCCTCCTTGGTGAGGCCCGTTTATGTCGCTTTTGCCTTGCTCCATGACCTTTTTAGCCTCATAAGGACCGAATGGCGAACGGGAACGCAATGCTAGTTGCCAACCGCTTGCCACACCGCCTGCAGGGCACAGAATGTAGTAATAGCCGTCTCTCTTGTAGAATTTAGGTCCTTCAACGGTGTGATTTATGCCGTCATTGCCATCAAACGCTAATACGGGGTTGCCTTCAAGCGCTGTGCCATCATTGCTCATACGCCACACGGTCAAGATGCTGTTCATTCCACTGCGACTCCCTGCCCAGGCGTTTACAAGGTATGCATTGCCATCTTCGTCCCACAATGGGCATGGGTCAATCAATCCTTTGCCTGCTTTAACGAGCACAGGCTCTGACCATTTGCCGCGAGGGTTATCGGTCTTGACCATGTAAATGCCGAAGTCCGGGTCTCCCCAATAAATGTAGTATTCGCCGTTGTGAGTGCGTATTGCCGGAGCCCACACACCTTTACCATGCTGTGGCGTAGCGTAAAAGTCTGCCGGTGTAAGATTATTCAGTGCGTAGTTCTCTATCTCCCAATTAACCAAGTCGTTAGAGAATAATATGGGGAGTCCGGGTGTGCACTGGAAGCTGGATGCAGTCATGTAGTAGCCTGTTCCATCTATAGCTTCCACAACATCAGGGTCACTGTAATCAATATGAAGTATTGGATTGATATACAGGTTGTTATCGCTTGCAGATGGCTTTGTGCTCTTGGCATCGGCATCAAATGCACCCAATAAAGCAGCGCAAAGTAATATATTTATGTGTAATCGGCTCATAATCACTACAATACTTGTTTTTTGTACTTAGCATAATGCTTTGCTACAGAGTTGGTTACGGGAATGAATTGTACTGCAGCCCCACCACGAGCTATTAGCTTGAATTTCAGCGTCATACCGCTGTTTACGAGCAAATATTGGCACTTTACATGTGTGTTGCTCTTAACTTGCTCATCATCAGTGTATATACGTGCCAAATATTGTTGCCCTTCGGTTAGAAAATCAAGCTTAAGACTCTCATCCCTGCTTTCATTATTGGTCATCATTGCGGCCCACCATGTGTCGCCTTTGCGGCGTGCAATGACAACATCTCTACCGGGGTAACCATCAATAACTTTGGTGTCATCAAATGTCGTTTCCAAGTTTTCAAACCATTCTATCTCTTGTTCGCCATTATAACGCGCAGGATTGTCATACCAGAATACCGTCAGTAGCGGGCTGTAGAACACTAGCGATGCCGCAAGTTGGTGAGCATGAGTGTTTTTTAGTCGCTTATCATAGTAGCAAATAGTGTAGTCAGCCGCGCCATTAATCATGCGAGTGAATGGAAGTGTCACGTTGTGAGAGGCATCAGGCCATTCTTCATTTCCATGAATACCTTCTTGAGTCAAGAGGTTAGGGTAGGTGCGAGAGAACCCCGATGGCCGATATTCATCGTGAATATTCATCATCAGCTTGTTTTTAGCAGCATATCTCACCATGTCATGAAGCCATGTGGCCCAGCGATGAGATGCGTATTGAACAAAGCCTGATTTTACGCCCACAACGCCCCATTCACTCAACAGCGGGAACAACTCTTGCTGTTGCTTCATCAGCGCATGCTGGTTAACATACAGCCACAATCCCACACCATGTTGGCGGCCATATTCCACAACCTTTTTCATGTCCAGGCGGTCAATCACCTTGGTTGCATCACCATCATGTGAAGTGCAAGGCTCATACCATTTCCAATCGAATAACATATATTGAATGTTGTGGGCTGCGCAGAAATCAATTGTCTTGTAAGCCCCATCCATTGTGAGCGAGGTCTCACGCATGATTTTGCCCGGCTTAATCCACGATGTATCAGCTATTTCGCACTTTGGATTGAGGTTCGCTATTATATCGTTATGTTCCAATAATTTACATGGCGTATCTGCGCTCATGATTACCTTCCACGGTGTGGCATAGTAAGTTACGATGTCCACAGGCGAATACATCACCGATTTAAGTGTGTTATTGTGCTTACTGTCAGCAATATACTTGGTCAAGCACCAGTCATCAACATCAGCATCGGTAAGTGCAACCCAGTACCCCTGCGGATATTCAATGGTGAGCGCACGTTCAACAGCATTGCTAATGTCGTTGATTGCCTTCTTTTCAAATGGCGCTTGAGCCCATTGCTCGCTCCATGCCGTGACACCGTCAGGAAATGTGTATTCTGTTAAATCGTCCACAACCTTGTGAAATACAGCTTGAGGATGCTCCGGGAGAAAGTAGCGAAAAGCGATACCTTCATTATACGCACGTACTTCAATATTCAGTCGGTAGTGAGAATAGTCATGCTTGGATAAGTAAATGGTGCCGCTATTGTAGTTCTCAACAATTGAACTGCGTTCACCGTATAGCGGATGCCACACATTGTTGACTTCTACGCCATAACTCACTGAATCAACGCTGAAATCATCCATCCAACACGCAGGGCGATTGGTTACATCACGACCAATGCCAAGTGCCAGTTCCCACACACGATTATCTACATTTAATCCTGCACGTGAGTTGCTTACAACCGGTTGGCCCTTGTATGTAACATTATAGCGCACTTCATGCACCCCATTTGGGGCATCAATGAGCTGAAACATAGCTCTATGCTCGCCGTTGGGTGACGTCACATCAAGTGTTTGGGCCATTGATGGCGTTGCACCAAGGCCAATGCTTAGACATAATATTTGGATGAATCTGTTCATATCGTTTTTTTATTATCTAATACGGATAAGCAAGTCGTTTTACTCAATCCTCACGAAAAAATTTCGGCAATTATTTTGCTTTGCTGTCCACCGGCACCTTTAGATTAAGCTCTTGGACAGCGGTCTTGTAATTCTCATCGCCATCAGCTTCAATTGAAAGCGTTATGCCGGTCCATTGTCGTTTGATGTCCTTACCGAAGTATTCAGGGTCAAAGCGAAACGTATATTCGCCCGTTTGCACCACAGGACCGGAGATAATTACAACGCGCGGACGAGTTGGCGCATGATTCTCACTCTTAGACGTGCGCTCTTCATTCACAAACATCGGAACGACCTGAAATTCATTAGTATCCACCGTTGCATTCAACTTTATGTGAGAGTTGGCGTTATACGCTATCAATTTGCCGTTTAGACAAGCCGATACATATTGCATCTGTTTACCACGACTTGCTTCATAGCGTGCTCGCGTGAGGCTCACCATCTCATCATCTTGATACCAAAATTGGTCGTGCTCATCGTTGCTCTCGCTACCATCGGCAATCCAACGTGAATAGTATTTGCCATCAGTTGGTCGTGGGTTTTGCAACGCCTTTTCAATGAATTTGGCAATGTAATCTTGTGTCTCTAACGACAAGTCAAAATGACCGCGTTGGGCGTCACATAGAAATGATATTTTACTATCAGGATACATCATTCTAAAAGCCAATGCAGGGCGCACACGCGCTTCCCACCATTCATATTCGCCCTCAATCATCAAGCCGGGAATGTTGTCGATGTTGCGAGTGCGTCCCCACTCAATATTTGCGCGCCCATATCCGCACAGGTTGGTGCGCGGGGCATCACCGTGGAAAGAGATGATACAGAGGGTCCTGTCAGGATTCCATGCTGCAAAGTTCCATGGGAATGTAGCTTGTGCAGAATGACCGAATGGAATAATCTTTGTTGTTGCAAGTTCGTGGTGTCCGCTTTCATTGGCAAGTGTGTTCATAATGCTGTCAAAACGTTCTTGGCAACCATCGTTCACGTCCCAATTTTGTGAGCCACGTTGTACAAATATCATGGCAACGCCAAGGCTGTCCATCTTCTTGCAGAAACGCTTGCTGCGAAACAGCACTTCCTCTGTCATGTTTTGGTGGCAATAAAGAGCTGCTTTAATCTCCTCACATCCACGAGGTAACCGCAAATAAGCGCGCTCACATTCCTTGCCGATAGCATAATCAAATGCCACTTTTCCATTGCTTGATTGCGAATAGCCTTGAATCCATGTCGCAGCTAGCAAAAGCATTGATATAAAAGGTTTTATATGTATCTTCATGACTGCTATTTTATTAGATTCCAATAGATTACATATCTCTCTCGGTGTACATCATACAGCGGCTCAACTATGATGCCGTCAACCGTTTGCCACTTCAATTCCCCAATGCGTTTCAATGACTCGGGAGCTAATGATACTTCCTTTAATCGCTCGGGAATATTGTAATTGTATGTGTAGTAATCATTGTATTTGGATGGGTCACTTGTTGGCGCGGGTGCAACCATTCCGTCAACGCCAAGTCGTCCGGCAAGGACAATTGGCCCATACAATAATGCCCCGATAGAGTCGTTATCTGAAGCCGTGTCTACCGATAATTCCATGCCGAAAGTTACTTCTATTTTATCGCCATTCTTCCATTTGCGAGTGATGGCAACATAACTGCTCGGCGTGTTGCTGAACTTGAACAGTTTCCCATTTACCTTTACAACCATTGATGTCGCCCACGCAGGATACCTCACATTTATCGTCGTCGTGGTGGGTTTCGCTGCGCTCACGAGTATTTTGGTTGATGGCTCTGCAGGAAAATTGCCTATCTGCTTCAATTGCAAGCCTGTCTCTTCCCAGTTTACAACCGATGGGATAAACAGGTTTACAAATATCTCGTTACTGCCCTTGAAATATATACTTTCAGCATACTTTGCATGGTTCTCAAAGCCACTCCCTACGCAGCACCAGAACGAATTTTCAGGTGTTGAATACACTCTGTGACTACCTGTTGCCAACGGCAGAAAATACGCCACCATGCCACTTTGCGGGTCTTGTTGCCCTAATATGTGATTGTAAAGCGCTCGTTCATAGTAATCCATTATGCGTGCTTCAGGATTAATGCAGAACAAATGGCGTGACAACTTAAGCATGTTATACGTGCAGCAAGTCTCTCCTGTATAGCCACTTATGTGCTCTGAAAAATGTGTGGGATTAAAGTAATGTTCTTTATCGCTTGAACAGCCCGGCGCAAATGTGTGGTGCTCAATCATTTCGTCCCAGAAAAACTCTGATGCATCAAGCGCTGACTTATCATTGGTCAGCTCATATCGTCTAACTTCGGCTATCGTTTTGGGTATAAACGTATTAGTGTGCTTGGTCCCGAAGTCGCCGTTATGCGCTTTCAACGGGTCGATAACGTCATTGTGGTAGAACCATTCTGCCAGCCATTTATAGTTATCGTTACCCGTTATGGCATACAAATTATAGAATGCTTCATTTATCCCGCCAAATTCATTCCTAATCATCTTCAGCCTGGTTTGTTCATCTTGATTGGACAACTTACCGTAAGCCCAATCGCCCATCTTTGTGGCAATTGCTAACGCCTTATCATTCTTAGCGTAGAGATATTGGTCAATTAGCCCGGCTAGAATTTTATGCAACGTGTACCATGGTGCCCACACGCTTTCGCCTCGCATATTTCGGTTTATCAATTCCTCGGGGAATGCGCTTAAATAGCCGTTACCCAGCGCGCGTTGAACCTTGTCAAGCCCATCAATAATACTGTCACCTTTAGCCTTCATCGTGGCGCTACCGGTCGCTGCATACATCAATGCCAGCCCGCTCATTAAGTGGCCCGTTGTGTGGCCTCTTAATTCGCAGTCCAGCGATTCCCAACCGCCATATTTCTTTACAGTCATATAGCCGCCTTCACGTCCGCCCCACACACCCGAATTGGTATAAAATGAGTGTAGCAAGCGCTCCACGCTGATTGATGCCATCCATGCCGAGTCTCGTTGTTGGTTCTCTTTAAATCGGCTTGGAAGCAACGTTACTTTATCCAATTCAAACGCTGTCACGGGCGTGGAAACCGCTTTTATTGACATCTTATTTTCATATTGCCCGGGATAAATAGACTGTGCGTTGACTAGCCCACATGCAATCATGCAGGTTCCCAGCAATGCAAATTTCTTCATTTCTTGGTCCTTTTTTGTTGGGTTAGGTATTATTGGTTATTCTTGTGTAGCTTTGATTTGAACGTATCCATCAATGACCTTAATGCTTGATTCATTGTGGTTTACGATTAGCTTGGACACATTCTTTGATGGTTTCAACTCCATATTAATGCGAGGTTGTCCTTCAACGTTGACACTGAGCGTTTTACCGTCATATTCAGCAAGCATATTCAGTTTGCTCAATGAAGAGAAAACCACATCATCATTACGTTTCAATGAGCTGCCATATCCCACAAATACGTCGCTTCCGCTCACCGTTAGCAGGTAAGCATCGGTTGTCCACTCATCGGCATTAATCCACGAATTTACGTGCATTGTGCGCCCATCGGCCAGCTGATTAATATATACATCGGTGACTTTCCCATTTTCGGTTATGCGCACACCTATCCAGTCTTTACCCTCACGACGTTCTATCGTTGGTAATTCTTTTTGGCTAGGGCTATCTTTCAGTATTATAGCTGTTACTGCCTTAATGCGGTTATATTCACCGGGCAGCTTGAATGAGTAGTATTCTTCGGTCGATTTCAAGTCTTCGGTTGGGCCTGTTACTACGTCCCAATACATCATTTCGGGGTAGTCATGCACATAATTGCTTGGTGCTAATGTCTGAGGGTAGAGTGGGCGTATCACTACAGCCGAATTGCCGTTTGTTACTTCCAAATCTCCGCCACGCTTTTTGGCATCACCTCCAGGGTGCCACAGCCACTCAAAATTGCCATTCTCGTGTGACTTTATATCATCAATCACTAAGATTACGTTGCCTATCCATAAGAAATGCCTGAAATTGCGAGCAAATTTGTCACTCATAGGCCCTGTCCCATCGGCTAATACATATCTCACGTTTGAACCGGCTATTAGCGAGCTTACACTTCCCGGTAGCATTGTCCCATGATATTGCTGATAAGTAGATTGTCCTTCTCCATTGAATTTCACCACATTATGTGCATCCGATTGGAAAAAGTAATTTCTATATTCAGGTTTCCCATAAGAGCAGTTACCGGCATCCTTGATGATATCAACGCCGTTATGGAATAGTATAAACGAGTTAGCATCGGCATGAGAGTGATTCCATGTCATTCCACTCTTTACAGCCAGCATCGTCTTGTCTTTTCCCCATGAGTCGCGCATTGTGGCCCACCCAAAGTCTTTCCACAATTTCGCAAGTGGATAATTCGGCTGTTGGGGCGCACTCTTTAAATCAGGCGTGTACAAAAATCCCATTGGGCAACTACGAGGATAGCCCTCACGATGTTGGCCCGCTTTTACCTGATTTATGTACCATAGCGCATTATTATCTTTTGCTCCCATGGCATAAGCAAGTATCATGGAGCTCTCTCCGGTCACATTTTTGTGGCTGTCGCCAAAGTTTATGCTGTACAATTCTCCTGTTCGTGGATATGCCACATTGCAGAAAAAATTGCTCAAGTCGTTCATCTGAGGAATTTCCTCAAGCTTGTCGCCCGGATGGCTATTGAGCCAAGCCATGCGCAGTATCAGCGCTTCGGTTATACCAAAACTTGCGTAATTTATTGATTCATACATTCCTCCGTCTCTATCAAATGTGCGAGGCTTATTTTGCAACACGTCACCTGCAAAGTTGAACCATTCAGGCAACGATTCCACTGCAATTTGCGCTCCTGTGCGGGCCTCGCTCACCTCATTGGAAATGGCAAGCGCTAAGAGTCCGCCCATTCCCACGCATGATGACCACCAATTGTGGCCCATCGAATTGAGCGAATGTATGCGACTCCCTTTAAGAACCCAATCGCCCAAGAGTGGCTCAACAGCCAAGTTATACATCGCTGTAGCTATTGTTTTGCGCTCACCGGCACTCAATTCATTATAGATAGCATCATAGGCCACAGCTACTTGATATGACTTGTGTGCCATTTGCAATTCGCTTCTCCACGCCGGTGTTCTCATCATCATTTCGCTGTCGCTCCATGATTTCACTTTAGCAACGTCGAGCAACATCTGTCTTAATTTCTCGCTATACTTTTTGTCGTTAGTCATTTGGTAGGCGAGTGCCAAATACTCCATCTGGCGGATGTCATTTTTCTCTAACAAAGAGTTTGCTTTCGCCAAGATTGCGTTCCACGCATTAGCTTGGACTGTGTCTTCGTTTATGCGCAGTTTAGCCGCTTCCACGCGTTGAGGTGTGAATAATAATGACGGATGCTTAATCTTTTGTGCGCTCAACGTGCTGAAACACACCGCGATAAGTATTATAAATAGATTTATCTTTTTCATGTTATCTCTTTGTTATTCAAATGTTACGTCTTCTACATGTTCACCTATAAATATTCTTGCCATGTCGGCAGTCTTGTACCATGCCGGTTTCCCGGGCATTTTGTCATATATTTTAGTCCCGTTAATCGTGAGATTCTCAAAGTGAATGCCTTTAATTATGCGGCTTTCGTTATAGCCGATAATCATTGATAGCTCAGCGTTTTCGCCGTTGTAGCTGACATTCTTTACATAGATATCTTCGATGCCCATGCCCGGGGCTCTGCAATATTTCTTGTTATAGCATATGCGAAAATCTATCAGCTTGCCTTGCCTGAAATTTTCCACTCTGATGTCTTCAAAATGAATGTTGCGCACAGTGTTGTTATCGCCGCAACCTATCGCCAAAGCTCCCTGATAATCAATCTGTTTCTCCTTCATGTCAAGGATGTCTATATTCTTGTACCATGCATTCTCAACTACCTCATATTCATCGGTTTCACTATGTAGACCAATAAATATTGGGTGAGCCACATCGGCCCACAATGTCGAATTTTCCATCAATATATTTCGGCTGCTACCATTATACCCCTTTCTTGTACAATAAATAGTTGTACAATCATCTGATGTGCGTGCAAACACTCTGTCATAGTGCACATTGCTGCTGGCAAATACATTAAAGCCATCGCCCCAACCATACCAACTCATGACTTTCACATTGCTGATAGTGACGCTGTCACTTTCTCCCACAGGACATTGCGTGGTAAACAGCCCTTCTACTTCAACGTTCTTGCTACGCATGATTTGTATGGCTCCTTTCTGTGGATAAACCATGCCTCGTCCCAGTATTTTCACGTCGTGAACGCCATCTGCGCAGATACGTCCGTCTACAACTGCTCCACCGTCTACATATACCGTTTGGCCCGATTGTACCATTAAATCTTTATCCAGCTTGTGATATCCCGGAGCAAAGTAGATATATTTCCCGCTTTTGATAAGCTTTTTCAAGGCTTTAGCGCTTGGCCTATTCTTGTCAACCTCGCCCGCAAACAATTGTAGATTATCAAAGATTTCTCCATTCACATCAATCGTTAGATTGCTCGGCTTGTCAATCTTGAACGAGATTGTATCTCCGTTCAAGCGTTGCTCAATGTTATAGCTTAGTGGCCTTACTCTTGAACTTTCAACATTTCTATGCTGCGATATTACCCTCACTTCAACTTCTCCGGTGAAGTCAAAATATGCCATGGACGAGTTCTTCACCGTGTGCTTGGTGTCCTTTACCTCATCCACCTTGACGTTATACACTGCAACCGATTGCCATCGCCCGTTTTGACCCACTTCAACAGCAAAACTATTATTTAATTTTGCCTCCGGTGGAGCAGGGTAGGTGATGACTTCTGCCATTACTGCAGTTCCACAAAATAGAGATAATGAGAGCGTTATAGTTTTTATTAGGTTCATAAGTCGTAGTCTTAATGTTTTATTCTTAGAATACGATTATCTCCCCAAATTTACTCAATTATTGAGAATTTTGTAATGTTTTTTAACGCAAATAGTTACATAATTTTTTTCTTTGTACTAAATGTAGTAATTTTGTATCACGATTCATTGCTGATTCAAGTATAAAATAATTCCCACTATAATATGAACAAGCATTATTATTTGTCATCAGTGGTACTGGCATCGCTTTCTATTTCTGCTTATGCAGCTCAAGATGCTAATCAAGACACCACTGCAATTCATCTCCAAACAGTTGATATTGTTGCTAATAGAGCTACTGATAAAACTCCTGTAGCGTTCACCAATATTTCTAAGCAACAACTCCAGTCGGCCAACGATGGTAAAGACCTTCCTTATCTCATCTCTTTCACGCCTTCTCTCGTTACTACAAGTGACGCCGGTGCCGGTATGGGATACACTTCTATGCGTATTCGTGGTACTGATGGCTCTCGCATCAACGTGACTGCAAACGGTATCCCCATCAATAACCCCGAAAGCCACAATGTTTATTGGGTGGATATGCCCGACGTTGCTTCTTCGCTACGTTCAATTCAGATTCAACGTGGTGTAGGTACTTCAACCAACGGCGCAGGCGCTTTTGGCGCTAGCGTAAACATGATTACCGATGCCCCCTCTGAAATCCCTTACGCAGAACTTAGCGGTGCTTACGGCTCTTACAACACCAACCGTCTGAGCCTTCGCGTCGGCTCCGGACTTATCCGCAATCACTGGTCTTTTGATGCCAAGCTTAGCCACATGGGCTCTGACGGATACATTGACCGCGCTTCTTCTGAACTATGGAGCTACTTCGGTCAAGCCGCTTATTCTTCTCGCAACACCAACGTCCGTCTCATCGCTTTTGGCGGTAAAGAAGCCACTTACATGGCTTGGGACTACGCTTCTAAAGAGGAAATGGAAAAATACGGCAATACTTACAACCCTTGCGGTAAGTACACCGATGCTGATGGTAACATCGCATTCTATCCCAACCAAAAGGACAACTACATTCAACATCATTTCCAACTTCACCTCCTCCAACGCCTCAATGACTATTGGCGCATGACTGTTGCTCTTCACTACACCAAGGATGATGGTTATTACGAACAATACAAGACTAACCGCACTCTCGCTGAATACGGCCTTTCTCCTTTCATCAATGCTGATGGCGACAAGGTTAAGAAAAGCGACCTCGTGCGTCTCAAAAACAACGACAACGGCTTTGGTGGCGGTACATTCTCCTTTATTTATGAGCACAACAACCTCAAGACTGTTATCGGTGGTGCTGCAAACCACTTCAACGGCAACCACTTCGGTCAAGTCTCTTGGGTGAGAAATTACATGGGCTCTATTGACCCACTTCAAAAATATTACGATAACACTGGTAAGAAAACCGATGCAAACGTTTATGTAAGAGCTGATTACAATATCCTTTCTAACCTTGCCGCTTTTGCTGACCTCCAATATCGTTACATTCACTACACCATTGAAGGTGAGTCTGATAACTACGACTACAACATCTCTGCTCCCGCAGTCCTTGATGTTAACCGTCATTGGAACTTCTTCAATCCTAAATTAGGTTTGAACTACACCCTCGGTGCTAACCGCTTATACGCTTCTTGGAGCGTTGCTCACAAAGAACCGACACGCGACAATTTCACCGATGGCGATATCTCTCATGCGCCTCAAGCTGAACGTCTTTTCGACTACGAAATTGGTTATGCATTCAACTCTCAACTTTTCTCTTTCGGTGCTAACCTCTATTACATGGACTACAAAGACCAACTCGTTGCCACCGGCGAGCTTTCCGACACCGGTAATGCCTTGAGCGTAAACGTGCCTTCCAGCTACCGCATGGGTATTGAACTCCAAGCTGCTCTTCGCCCAATCAACTGGTTTGAGTGGAACCTTAATGCCACATTCTCTCGCAACCGCATTAAGAACTTCGTTGAATACATCTACGAAGACGAGTGGACTAACCCCATCACCTTTGAACGTGGCTCTACTCCCATCGCTTTCTCTCCAGCAATCGTGTTCAACAACGCTTTCAATTTCATGTACAAAGGCTTTGATGCTTCTTTGACCACTCAATACGTTTCTAAGCAATACATGAACAATGCTAAGAGCGAAGAAGCCGCTCTTGATGCTTACTGCATCTCTAACGCTAATTTCGCTTACACTTTCCGCAACATCGCCGGTATCAAGGCCCTTCGCCTCGGCTTCACCGTTTACAACATCTTCAACCACAAGTATTACAACAACGGTTATGCCGGTGCCGGTTACTACCTCGATGATGCCGGTAATCCCACTATCTATCGTTATGCAGGATACGCTGCTCAAGCTCCTGCTCACGTGATGGGAACTGTTTCTTTGAAATTCTGATAACAATATGCTATCTACGATTCTCGAAATACTCGGTTTCTGCATTGGTATTCTCTACCTCTGGTGGGAATACCATGCCGATTCTCGTGTCTGGTTTGCCAGCGTTATCATGCCTGCAATTTCCATTTGGATATACTTTTCAAAAGGCCTTTATGCTGACTTCGCTATAAACATCTACTATCTCCTCATCGCCATTTACGGATATGCCGCTTGGACTTTCAACTTCAAGCGCAAAGAAAAAGCTGAGCTCCCCATTACTCGCATAACGCTGAAACGTGCATCACTCCTGCTTGTCGTTTTAGCCGCTCTTTGGGTCGCTTTAGCTCAGATACTCATTCGTTACACCGATAGCACTGTGCCCTGGAGCGATGCCTTCACCACAGCCCTCAGTATCGTCGCTATGTGGATGCTCGCTCGCAAATACGCCGAGCAATGGCTCGCCTGGCTCGTTGTTGATGCCGTGTGTGTAGTCCTTTACATCTATAAAGGCATATACTTCTATGCTGCGCTATATGCTATTTATACCGCTGTCGCTTATATCGGTTATCGCAAATGGCTATCTCTGATGAATAAATAAATTTACTTATCTAAGTATATAAAAAAGAAGCGTGCTGTTCCTCTGAACTTGCACGCTCTTTTTCTTTAGATACTGCCTAAATATAACCTGTTATCGAGCCATCCCGGCCTAATACCACCAATCTAATTTACCTAATTACAAGTTATCTATTGTTCCTTAAAACAAATTTCATTAACCTAATCTAAACCAATTAAGCATTGATTTTAGAATCAATCTATTACATAATTAAATAACTATATCAATTTTTTGTACACCTATAAATACGCACAACTCTCAGCTTATACTCAATCTACCCCTCAAAAAAATCTATTTTCGTGCCTCCTAATATAAAACAAGAGCCGAAGAATTGATTTTTCTCCGGCCCTTGAAAATTCATATATAGGTTTATCGCAGTATCATTATCTCACTACTTCTTTTGTGACTTTACTGCCACGGCGTACAATATAGAAGCCCGGTGTTACATCATTTACTCTCACTCCGTTGAGGTTGTAATACTCCGGAGTTGCATCCTCATCCTCTATAGCTATTGTATCAACGATGCTGCTTATGCTACTTGTCACGTATAGCAGATTATTTTCGGTATCTGCTGCAAGTGTTTGTGCGCTTTGGGTATTAAGCACAAACTTTGTTGCATCGGTTGTACCCTTGATTAGTTGATAATTCTCTGTGAAATCTTCAGCTCCATAAGGGGTTAATTGAATCGCTTTTGTGTTGGTGAGTTCGCCGTCAACGTTGATTGCATAGGCATTTGTATTATTTTCTACCGATACACTCATTGTATTGTTGCCTGAGATTGTTGTATTATGTGAACCAACAAATACTTCCACGCTATTGCTGTTGTTTGTGGTACAATTGGTAAATGTTAGGCCGTTGATGCTAAGCTTTCCGCTATTCTTTGAAACTACAAGCCCTTGATTATTTGTTGAAGTTGCGTTTTGGATTGTCACATTGTTGAACACTACAGTACCACTCGAACTTGCTTCGATGAAGTTACGGTCGCTATTTGCTCCATTGCCGTCAAGTGTGATATTTTCAAGTGTTACCACATTATCTTTTGAATTTGACAAGAATAGCATATTTGAAGCACTTGTACGTGTGATTTTCACGCCGTCTTTGCCACCTTTTACTGTGATGCTACGGCTATCGCAGTTGAGTCGCTCTGAAACAGTTTGGTCTTCATTTACCTCGAGCGTTTCACCGTCAGCAGCTGCTTTCCATGCACTTGTAAGGTCGGCATAGCCTATGTTGGTAGTCTTATTTACAACTGCAGTCTCTTGCTTCAAGTTAAGTGTTGACTCAAGGTCTTCAACGCTTTTATACCATCCCAAGCCGGAAACGGTAAATGTCTTTTCGCTATCGCTGGTAATGTCCGCAATTACGATTTCTATACGGTCGATTGCCAAATTCCCGGTCCAATTATCGCCGCCTACAGTCCAATAATATGTATGGTTGCCGTCGAGGTCCGCAATGTCGGTCCATCCTTGCTCTGATAATGAATAACCGTCTGTGCCTTTAATCCATGTCTTTGATACTGAAATATTTGATAGCTTCAATACACCGGTTTTCGGGCGCTCGCCAATAAACTTGATTGCAAATACCTTGTATTGACTTGCATCTATATCTATCCATATATCAGTGTTCCCGTTGTAGTCGCCAAACATATTATACTTTATATCTGTGCGGTACTTCGCCGTAGTTTGATTACAAGTGATTTGTATACCATTGTCAACTTGTTTTGTCTCAGCTTGTGTATTGTTGGAAGGAAATGCCCAGCCTGTTGGAATACCGTTGGCAAAGTTTACCGGAAATGCTGAACTGAATGTCACATTCGCTGATACCGTTTGTGTAGCTAATGTTATAGCTAGTGCTAGTAGAGTAAAAATCTTTTTCATTTGAATATTGTTTTAGGTTATTGTTTATACTAGTATTCGTTTGATAAACCGCAAATACTCAATCAGATAAGTTAAATAATCTTTCTTGAATCCGGTTATATATAAGAATACGGATGAACAAGCTTTTATACTCATTCATCCGTACAGAAATTATTCTCGATTTCGCTTATACTTGTCTATTATTCAGGACGATAATGCATCAATGTTGTATAACCTATTTGGTCATAACCACCTGAATTTGTACCGTAATAACCTACACCTTGGTCCGGTCGCTTTTGCTCGGCAAATTCTGATGAATACTTGCATGATATTCCATGTGAGTGGCAGTAACCTACCCACAAGTCCCAGCATGGACGGAATTCGCCACGTCCGTCTAGCGAGATTTGTGTCATTGTGCCTGCGTCACCATATGTATATGTCGTGAAGGGTATTGATGACAATGTGTGCAAGAAGTTTGATTTATCTACATTCTTCGATACATTGATTTTCGCAACATATTCTGCCATCGCTACTGCGCGGTAATCGTTGGCTGCAAATAAATCCTCCCCAACATTCGCTCCCATTTGGCACAATGCTCCCAGAAGAGCCACACATAGTGTGTTGTGGCCTTGGTCACGGCCTGTTTCATTGGGTTGAGCAAGTTTTTCATTGCTATCAGGGTCATCATATACATATGGCGCTCCTAGGAGCACGAGATTGCCCGGATGGTCTCCCTCATAAAATTCTCGCATAGCATAGTTTATCATATCTTGGTCATCACATAAAACTCCGATTGACAATTCTGCTGTCATCGCTGCAAGGTCCCAGTTCATCCATGTGTGACGGCCACCTTGAACGCTTGCAAGAAATGTCTCTGCAAGGCTGCCCCAATAGTTTTTCAACCAATTGCACACTGTTTGGAAATCTTGTGATTGCCCGAAATTATTATAATCTCTGATTAGCTCTGCGGCATTGGCTATATGGTGTATATTGATGAGAATCAAATATTCATTAGGGTCTATAACTGTGCCGTTCAGCGTGCCTTTTTTGCCTATGATTACACCCTTATTCACCTTTGCCCATTCTACGAGTATTTCGCGAGCCTTGTCTGCGCATGCTGTATTCCCTTCAAGCTTATAGCGGATGGCATTTTGATATGCTGCATCTGCATCCGCTGCTAGCCATAGAAACGAATTTTGTACGCCTGAATACCAGCAATCTTCTACTCCATATTGAGACCAACGACCACCGCCGTCTGCCCAGTTGGTTGCATCAAGACGTGCTACATATTCTTTCGGCGTATGCATTGAATATGTTGGTTGTGCATAGCTGGTTGCGCACAATTCTGCGTAGGCTTCTTTCCATGGTGACTGTGTGAGATGTGATTTCACATAGTCAATATCACTCTCTGAGTGCAACAAGCATGGGTGATTTAGTGTATATACTTTTGATACGTATGAATCTTGGGTTGTGCCCCACTCGTTGATGTCGATTGTGGCTTGATCCGGTATCTCGTTGCATGATGTCGCTCCAAATGCCATTACTGCCATCGAACAAGCTGCTGCGAGATTTATTATTTTGAAACTCTTCATTGTTATTCTTGTTTTTAGCTATTTTATCTCCGAGCTCCTTCACCATCGGGCTTTTGAGCCCGGAGATTGTAGTTTGTTTTTTAATTCCCTGCAGCTACTTCACTGTTTGCAAAGGATTCTGCTTCTGATAATGATTTAAATGTACGCACCCACTTAATGTCATAGTAAGCTTCGTTCTTATCGATTGCATCTTGTATCCAATCTGCTACCTTAAACCCGAATACTCGCCATGCAATTGCTCCATCGGGATATTTGGCTGCTAATGTGTCATAGTAGAACAAGTATGAACCGTCTGAAAGTACGATTGTCTTTGGATTGGGTGAGCCAACATTTACTCCTGAGTTGACGTCTACGGCATCCATCTTGATATTTCCGTGTGAGCCTATCTTCAAGTCTGCACCCTTATTTGATAGGTGGTCTATGCGCATTGCCAAGATGGGATATTCGGCTACATTCATATATACCGGATTGCTGGCGCTTACGCCTTGCCAACTGAAGTCTGCTCGATACTTAGCTGTCGATGCCGGGAATGTGATTCGGTAATATCCGGGACGAACACCATTCTTGTCATTGCCACAACCTGAACCGCTTGCCCAGAATTTACCCCAATTATTCTCTACGTCCCATATACGCCATCCGTTGGCCACCTTAACTTGAACGCTTGCACTCTTGCCGTTGGGCGCTGTTCCGGTGATTGTACATGACCCGAAACCTGTTGGCGTTACATTTCCACGCTCTACTGTCGCTACTGATTCATCTGATGAGGTCCACACCACTGTTCCCACTGTTGCGTCAGCCGGTGTGTAAGTTACATTAAGTGCAAATGCACCACGGTCGATACATACCTCATCTGTAAGTGCTGCAATTGAGATGTCTTCCACATTAATCATCTTGTAGATATGTGTTGACCATGAACCCTTCACGTTTGTTCCGTCATTGGCGCTTGCATAGATGGTGACGTCTCCTTGTTTAATGAGGTTTACAAGACCGTTTTCATCCACAGTTGCTGTCGATTCATCCGATGATGACCATGTCAAATAGCTATAATCGTGGTCCTCTGGAAGTATTGTTGCCGACAGTTGCACTTGGTCTGACTCATAATATGCTTCAGGTATCTCTCCAACGACATTTACCTCGATACCTTCGGTCAACACTACATGCTCTTTAACGTGTACCAATAATGTCGCTGTTGCGCCAAATCCGATTGGTGGAGTCGCTGTGATTAGCGCGTCACCTTCTGCAACAGCTGTGATTAATCCTGTTTGGCTCACTGTTGCAATTGACTCATCCGATGTCTTGAATACTATCGTTTTATCATCAACATTTTCAGGACCCACTGTCCATTCTAGTTGATATGTCTTACCCACCTCGAGCGGATATTCTTCACCTTCACCGCAGATAAATTGTATGTCATCGATGGGGTACACCATGTCGTAGTCTGTTGTGAACAACTTTTCATCATCACAGCTCGTTATGGCTGCGCTAACTGCCAGCAGCCCCATGCTTAATGCACTTGCTTTTATTATTTTGTTCATTTCTTTATCAAATTAAGGCTTTACCAACCGGGGTTTTGTACTAAATTAGGATTGAGCTGTAATTGCTCTGATGGGAGAGGGTAGAGGTAGTTCTTTTGTGCAAATTGACGATTCGATTCATAGATAATGCATCCGTCTTCATCTAGATCATACGCCATTGTACCTCCCTTGAGGATAAATTCTCCGGTCCATTTCACTCCTAAGAAGTTGCCCGGCATTTCGTCCTCTGCTGTTTTCCAGCGACACAAATCATCTCTGCGGAAACCTTCATTGAAGAATTCTACTGTACGCTCACGTCGTATCTCTTCACGCATATCAAGACCGTTTGCCGTTACAAATGCATTGCTTAACGCCGGCATTTCGCTGTTGATGCGGCGACGAGTTAAGTTCAGTGAGATGTTGAGGTCTTCATCTGAGATTTTGCCATCACGTTCGTATACTGCTTCTGCATAGTTCAACAATACTTCGGCATAACGTATGATGGGGAAATCGTATGACTCATAAGTTGACGTTACTTCACGTTCACATGCCCACTTCTGTGCAAAATAGCGCGTGCAGGTCGTTGGTGTGAGGGTTGTACCCTGGTCTGTATCATCCCAATTCTTTCGTGCTGTTGCGCTCGCTGTTCCGTTATAGAACACATCGCCCGGCATCGACATTGTATATCTCATGCGGTTGTCGCGATTTTGCCACTCTGAATTCATCTTTTCATAACCCTGGAACTTCGGCGACTTATCAATCGGTAGTCCATCTGAACATAGATACATTTGTGCCATCTTGCGTGAGATTACCTCAGCATTATTGAGACATTCTACCGTTAGATTCTTGCCTTGGCGGGCATCTGTGTCATTGAAACGTCGTGAAAATATATACTCTTTGTTATCTGACTTTCCAAGTCCTGCCGGATTACTCTTCGCTACATCTTCAAGAATGAACATGTATTTTTGAGAAGCATCTCCAAGTAGGCTGTTGTAGAACAGTTGGAATTGACCTCCATCTATTACTTCACGCGCTGCTTTGGCTGACTCATCTAGATATTCATTTGCCTTTGCCGTGTTGGAATTATGATACTTTTGCCAAGTGCCTTCATAGAGCGCTACACGGCTCAAGTATGCTAGCGCTCCTTCGCGTGAAATACGGCCTGCATCAACCGATTTAAAATCTTTGAGATGGTCAATTGCATTATGCAAGTCTGAGATTATCAAGTCCATAACCTCCGTGCGGTTGCTACGTGATGCATAAAGCTCTTCACTATCGGTGTCGATAGTGCGAGTTACTATTATTAAATCACCGTATAGTCTGAGCATTTCAAAGTAACTGTAGGCACGGAAGAAATATGCTTCGCCGACAGCTTGTGTAATTGACTCTTGGTCACTGTATTCTGCTGCTTTTTCCAGCAATAAATTACAGTTGCGTATATGTGTGTAGCCACTTGTGTAGTTCGCATCCGATGCCGGTACGGTATTTGTTCCGTTTGCATATTCATTGACGCCTCCCTTGTCCGCTATTAAATCTGAGCGCTTATCTGAGTGGATTCCATCATATACTACCGTTGAGAAGTAATATGTCCACGAATACATTTGATTGGTGAACTGTTGAAAGTCATCTGCTTTGTTCCAAAGATTTCCATCAGAAAGTTGGTCCTTTGGTTCGAGGTCCATACATGCTGTTGACATAACAGCCAATGCAGCGACTGAAATATATTTAAATAATTTATTCATTTCGAGATTCTGATTTAAACGTGATTATTAGAACGAAACATTCAAGCTAAATGTCACATTACGTGTGAACGGGTATTTTGTTGTTCCTGATACAACTCCATTCGCTTCAGGGTCATATCCATCGGTTGTCTTGCACCATTCCCATAAGTCTGATGCTGTTACTGCAAAGCGCACATTGCTCAAGCAGTGAGTCTTCTCGATTATATTGCGCGGTAGGGTATATCCAACGGTTACATTCTTCAATCTTATGTATGAACCATCTTGCACTGACCATGATGAACATTGATAATTATAATTATTAATGCCCGATTGGTTGGTCAATGAAGGATAGAACCCGTCTGGATTTTCTTCGCTCCACACATTGCCTATAAAGTTATTTGATGAGTTCTTATAGGCCGCTGATGTTGGTATGCGCCATGGGTCGGCTGATGAGCTTGTCTCTCTACGCCAGATTGTGCGTTTAGCTGCACCCTGGAAGATTACATTTACATCAAATCCCTTCCATTCAAATCCTGCGTTAAATGAGAACTGTATCTTTGGATCTTCTGTGCCGAGATAAACTATATCATTTTCATCAAGTTTACCATCACCGTTTACATCCTTGAACATATTGTCACCCTTGCGGATAAGACTTAGTGTTCCTTCTCCGGTATAATTCTCGGCATAACGTTCTTTATATGCATCCAATGTTGCGTCATCTTGAATCTTTCCTGCATACAAGAAACCGAATACTGAGTTTAATGGATATCCTTCGCGGTCACTGCGCACACCGCTCTTGATTGCCACGTTTTCTGTTCCGTTGTCAAGCAACTTATTGTCGGCATAGGTGAATGTTCCACCAATGTTGTATGTTACATTCCCTATCTTGTCACGCCAATTAATTTGTCCTTCATAGCCCCATGCTTTGAACTTACCATAGTTCCCTGTTGGTGCTGTGGCTCCGAGTGTTCCCGGATATTGAACATCAATAAGCATGTTATTTAGTTTCTTCTCAAAGACTTCAACTGTTCCGCTCAAACGATTTCTGAAGAATCCGAAGTCAACACCAAGGTTATAGTTATTGATGCGCTCCCATGTGCGGTCGGTTGATGGTAGTTTGCCATTCGTTTGAATGTATGACAACTTTTCATCGCCCACAAGTGCTCCTGAATTTGATACCAAGCTATATAGTGTTGTGCCTGAATAACGGTCAATACCACTTTGGTTACCAACGGTTCCGTATGACAAACGTATTTTCAATTCATCCCACCAGCTACGCAAGCTCTCTGCAAAATTCTCTTGCAATACGCGCCATCCAAGTGACACGCCACCAAAGTTTGCCCATCGGTTTGAACCGCGGAATTTTGATGAACCATCACGACGGAACTGGCCTTCTACCAAGTACTTGCCGTTATAATCATAGTTCGCACGTCCATAGAAGCTCATCATTGCCTCTTCCCACTTACTTGAACTATAAGTCACTGTGCCTGTACCATTGATAACTTCCAGCGATTCTTGTGTCTCGGTTACATTTGTAGATACATAGTCATATTGCTTCAAGTTATATTGCCAACCGGCCATCAACTTCACATTGTGGAACTTATTAAATGTTCTGTTCCAGTCAAAGTATCCTTGAAGTGAATAGAAATCAGTACGTGAATTTGTCTTGGTATAATAGCTGTCTGACGCTGATTCGGTTGCAGCCTTTACTATATCGGTTCCTGCATAATTGTAGAATGTGATATTGTTGCGATTTGTATCGCGGCTTGCCGATGAGGTGTTGTAACCAACCACTGCATGGAATGCCAGAGTATCATATATATTGAATTTGAAATTCTCGCTGATGTTGAGCGCCGATACGTTTAAGATATTGTCACCGCCCAGCTCACATTGCCAGTTTGGTGTCTTCCATGTTCCCCAGCCGTATGGCAATCCATTCTTTGTTGATGATGGAAAACCCGGTTGTTGAGCCGCATTTAGCGCCGAACTAATCATTGTCGGTGCTATTTGATGTTGACGGTTATATCCTATTACTGATTCTAGGTGGAACCACTTTGTAAAATCTATTGAATTGCTCAATCTGATATTATAGCGGTTATTAAAGTTCGTTCCCCATTTCAAGTTTGAATCATCATGTAGATATCCTAGTGACAAGCGCATTGTGTTGCCCTCGCGTCCTCCGGTGATGGCCAACTCATGTTGAGTTGAATAGGAATCTCCCCACAAGATATCATCCCAGTCGGTATCAAAGAATGTGATATCATCGGTATCGCTGAATGAACCGTTGAATGGATTACCCGTGTAATTCCAATCTAGATATTGGTTAGGGTAGGCGAGCGCAAATTTTGCATACTTAATCCACGTGTCTGTGTCATCATATCCATCATTGGTTCGCGCCTCTATTGTTGCATTTGCCCATTCCGATAGGCTCAACTTCTCTTGAACCATGCCTTTGAATTTCCCTGTTACCGAGCCTGAATAATCCACACGGAATTTTCCGTCCTTCGCTTTCTTTGTCGTTACAAGTACTACACCACCGGCTGCTTTTGAACCGTAGATTGACGCTGCTGCATCCTTCAAAAAGTTGATTGATTCGATATCCGATGGATTGATGAGTCGCAATTCATTCACGCTTTCATATTCCACTCCATCTATGATAATGAGCGGTGATGCACTATTCTTTGATGTTTGACCACGCAGTGTCATGCTCCATGATTCATCACCCGGCGCTGTTGATGAACGAGTGATGATTGCTCCCGGAACTTGTCCTTGCAATGCCTGCATCGGGCTTGATAGAGTTCCTTTATTCTCCAATTCTTTTGACCCGATTGCTGTTACTGCTCCGGTCATTGTCTCTTTCTTCTGTGTACCGTAACCCACTACAACTACTTCATCTAGTAGTGAAGCATCCGGCTTCATGGTAATCTCTACGGTCGATTTCCCGTTGATGTTCACCTCCATTGGTTTATATCCCACATACGAGATGACCAGGATATCGCCCTTCACGTTGTTGAGGATGAATTTTCCGTCTAGGTCCGTTGATACTCCGGCACTGGTGCCTTTTACTCTCACTCCGGCTCCTATTAACGGTTCTCCCGTTTCGTCATATACCGTACCACTAATTTTTCCGTCTACCGGTAGTGATACCGCCGGCGATAATGGAACTGACCACATCTGTTGCGGGCTCCACATTGCCACAGCTGTCACCATCATGGCACCTACCATCAGATGACTTGAACCAAGTTTCTTTAGCTGATTAACATTCATGCGATTTAAGTTAATTAGAAAATTATGAAAAATGTTTGTTATTAAATTTCAGTTGTTTAAGTGCTTAGATACACATCTTGATATAGCTGCGCATTTGCTTCATGCCCATAAATAGATGATTCTCTATTGTGCGCTGTGACAAGCCCATCTCTTCCGCTATCTCCTGGGCGCTCTTGCCGTCATACCTCCGCATTGTGTACACAATACGTCTTTGCATCGGCAAGATATTCAAGGCACGCTCTTCAAGCTCGGCTATATCTTTAGCCACGACTGTGCTCTCGGTCTCATTGGTGCTCGTGTCGGCATAGTCCATCATGTAGCCATCAAACTTCTCGCGTGTATAATGACGTCGCAAGTAATCGTTTATCAAGTTCCTTGTCAATGTAAAGATAAACGGCTTGAGCGTATTCGGTATCAATACTTCCTTTACGTCAAGCAACTTTACAAAGACATCCTGTACGAGGTCCTTGGCATCCTCCACATTGTTGATTCGAGACGCTACATATCTCTGAATCCTCTCGTGGCATTCGTTATACGCGTTTGCAATCATTTGATTAGTCATGGCGGTTGATTTTGCTTTTTGTTTTGAATTTATTTTTGTTTTGGTTTATCGCAAAATTACAACCTCCACAACACCATTCGAGTCTATTTAAATTTTTAAACAACTCATTTAATTTGTTGAAACAATTCTCATAGTCTTTCCATTGTAAATCAATATGTTATATATGCTCGTTTTCTGAGTCTCAATTTATTTTGATACTCATTTTTGATACTTTCCTGAGCTTATTCTTCATTTTTTACCCCCTTGATATACTCGCCCGGGGCTATTCCTTCAAGCTTCTTGAAGTTCCTGAAAAACGATGCCCGTGAGCTGAATCCCGCTTGCTCCGACAGCGCTATCAATGTGTATTTATTAGCATCGCTGCTCGCTACCAATCGCTTGAATTCTGCTATTCGATACTCGTTCACATAGTCGTAATAATTCTTGTGTAAATGTTGGCTGAACACATAGCTCAACTTCATGCTTGAGATGCCTAGCTTCTCAGCTACCTCACCAAGCTTCAACTCGGGATTAGTGTATATTTTTGTCGTGCTGAACAGCTTATTCATCTTCTTCTCGATGCGTTCACACTCTTCGGTTGATATATTATTCGATTGATACTTCGCTTTACTCGGTTCCGCGTCGCTTTCACTCTCTGCCACTTCAGGCATCTCTATCGCTTCTTCAACGGCTGAACTCTCCTTAATCGCCTTCTGGCGCTTAAAAATCTTGTGCAACAACCCATGGCGTTTCAGCAAGTGATATCCATAGATTAATACCACGCAGATTATGCCCACGAGCAAGAACATTACTATACCCACAAATATCGCCGAATAATTATGTGGCATCTTGATATAAAACACCTGCTCCGTTGCCTCTCTATTGATTTGTCTTACGATTAACTCATTCGTGCCGTGTGACAAATCATACAACGTTATCGTCATATTCTCAACCGGTTGCCATTCAGCTTCTCCATTGAGCTTATACTCATACCTCGTTACCTGACTCTCTGTATATGAAAAATCAGTGAGATTAATAGTTATCGTTGACTCATATTTATCCAGCTTTATCTCCGTTTCTTTGCTGTTTTCTGGTCGTTGTACTATGGCTATCTGAGCCTTGTTTATTACCAAGCCACTTGCAAGCACATGGCTATTCTCCAGCGCATTATTAGTCGATGTTGAGGTATCCAGTGATAATAATCCTTGCGAATTCCCAAACCACAAAACTCCGTCAGAGTCTACTGCCGGCGTACACTGATTAAATATCAACGAAGGCAATCCGTCTGAGAAATCATACATCGTAATCTCCTGATTCTTATCATATCGGTAAATACCGTTACTCGTCGTTATCCACAAGTATCCCTTCGAGTCCTCTACGATATCCCTACAAGTTATTTCTCCATAAAACTTAATTTGGGGCTTCCCTTGCGTGAAATTCCTCATCGTCAAGTCCGACTTCGATATCTCACCCTGCTTTGACACAAAATACAGCTGCTTGTTATTATCCTCATATATTGACCGGATATTCTCATCATTGAAAAATCCCTTTGGAAAAACATCTGTGCGTATCTTCTGTGCCTTGTCATCCCATATCGCCATGCCACTCTCGGTCGTTATCCAGCCCTTTCCCGTTGAGTCAAAGAATATGTCATAAACATTCCCTGCCGGCAACTTACTGTTATTCTCCGTGTACTGAGCCATGCATTTGCCCTCAAGATATCTGAAAACACCATTGGATGTCCCCACCCATATTGAGCCATCATTACCCTCAGTTATGCAGAATATAAATCCCGTTACCATTGGCGTCGGTATATTACTGTCAAAATCTCTCACCGTTTGACTCTTCGGATTATATACCGTGATGCCACCACCATACGTGCCTATATAATACTCATCACCGATATATGCAACCGCCAAGACCATATCTGAGCGTATTTCCTGCTTCCGCAAATACTTTATTGCTCCGCTCTCAGTATTTACTACTACCAAGCCCTCGCGTGTGCCTATCGCCATATATGGCTTATTTATATTGATGGTCCTCACGGCTACACCATCACTATTAAAACCATAATTATTATACACATGAAACAAACCACTATTATAAAGCGTATAATCTGCGCCTCGTTGATAATAGCCAGTCCATATTAAATCCTTATTATCTATTAGCAATGAATATACCTGATTACTCCTCAACACCGCGTCAGTGTGCGACTTATGCCCATATTGGTCTACTACCTTCTCGGTTCGCGGGTCATACTTTACAACGCCCGCTCCATCAGTCGCTATATAAAGATAACCCTTCGAGTCTGACTTGATTTCCGACACAACGTTACAACCTATATTCAACGGTGCGCTCACCGTCCCGCGCTTCAAGTCATAACTCCTGATGCCGGTTGTTAGATTCCCTAGATATATCTTCCCGTTGAGGTAATGTACCGACGACACATTATCTATCCCCTGGCTCTTACCCGCCAGCAACTCCATCTTATAATCCTGCAACGATAGCGAATATAGCCCGTTCTTCGTGCCTATATACGCCACATCTCCCGCCACTGCGATGCTATGCACCACATTCGCTTCCGACAAAATATTGCTGCTGACATTTATTGGCTCATACAC
>CAYTFG010000017.1:0-26304 GCA_964436925.1 uncultured Bacteroides sp.
TTTGTCGTAAATTTCAAAGGGTGAATTCTTTGATTTGAATTCGGGAACTGTTGCCTTCATTAGTCTGACCATATCGGGAATTTCAACAGCACGAGATAGTTCTCGTAGCTTATCAACGGCCGTTTTTGCTTCGTCGTAATCATATTTGCGAACTTTCGCAATGAAGATACTGTCGTGGTTTGTCGGCACGGTGTTTTCTTTTGTAGCGAGCACTTCTTCATAAAGTTTTTCACCGGGACGCAAGCCTGTATATTTAATTTCGATATCTTCGCCTAACTTCAATCCGGCGAGTTTTATCATCTGTTCAGCCAAATATGAAATCTTAATGGGCTTACCCATATCAAACACGCAAATTTCATTACCGCTTGAAATCGTAGCTGCTTCCATTACCAAACGGCAAGCTTCAGGAATTGACATGAAGAAGCGCACGATATCGGGATGGGTCACGGTTACAGGACCTCCGGCTGCAATCTGAGCATTGAAATGAGGAATTACCGAACCGTTTGAGCCAAGCACGTTTCCAAATCGAGTTGTCACAAAACGTGTATTTCCTTTTATCTTGCCTTGCTCTACTGCCAAACCTAGTGATTGAACATAGATTTCGGCCAAACGCTTGGTACAGCCCATGATATTTGTGGGATTCACAGCCTTATCGGTTGATATCATCACCATCTTCTCTACTCCATATTCGAGACATTTATCTGCTACATTGCGTGAGCCATCAACGTTCACAAGCACTGCTTCACAAGGATTTTCTTCCATCAAAGGCACATGCTTATATGCTGCTGCATGGAATACAACTTGGGGATGATATTTGCGGAATACAAAGTCAAGACGATTCACGTGACGAACATCACCAATGATGGGATAGAACTTCAAATCGGGGAATTTTTCTTCAAATTCGAGTCGAACATTGTGAAGTGGAGTCTCAGCATTATCAAACATCACCAAGTCTTTGATACCGAATGTTGCCAATTGTCGGCATAATTCCGAACCAATTGAACCGGCTGCACCGGTCACCAATATTGTTTTGTCCTTGAAATTGCTGATAATTTCGTCCATCGAAATCTTTATCTCGGGACGGCCAAGTAAATCTTCTATTTTGATTTTACGTATTGCTCTATCGGGGATTTGTCCATCTAGAACCTTATCAATTGATGGCGCAATAAACATCTCACAATTGAGATTGTTGCAATAGAACATCAATCGTTCGCGTTCACGCTTTGCATCTGAAGAGCTTGCGAAAAGTATGGCGTTAGCTTTGGCTTTCACCAAAACGTTTGGCACGCTTGCTTCATCAGTAAATGAAAATATGGGCAATCCCAAAATCTTGTGGTCCTCCAAGTGTTGGTCATCACAGATAAATCCTTTAACGGCATAGTGAGGTGATTTCTGCAAACGTGACACCATAGCAACAGCCTTATCAGCTGTGCCATAAATCAAAATGCTCTTTCTATCATGGTTATCGCTGATATATTTTACCAAGATATCATAACAAACCACCATACCGATTCTCAACAACACAAACAACGACAATGTCAATGGTAAGTCAGCCAACACCATGGCTGCCAACTTCATAGAGCTGTCAGTGCTACTCTTGAAAATCAATAAAATTACAAATAGAATTACCTCTTTACCAATTCCGGCCAATGTCACCGGATACAATTCGCGCAAAGTTGAATAACGTATAATTGAGCGATATGATTTTGCTATTCTTACCGAAATCAGTGTCGATATTAGGGCTCCAAAAAACCATGTAATCAAGAATGTCGAGCCAAAAAATATGCTTGGCAACAACAAACTAATCAGCAATAATGTACACACAGATGCCATTAATGACACTAGCACATCTAATGCCATAACTATTCGGGTGCGGAAATATTTATTCATATTTCTACTATTTGCCCTTGTAACAATTTTACGGAACAAAGATTCGAACATAAGATAAGTTTAATAATTTGCGCTATTGCAGTATTCTTAAAAAAAGTTTTATAGATATTGGTTCCGAGCAACATTTTCGAAGAGAATATCATCCCAACATTCTATAATCATACAATCACAAAGTTAATATTTTTTTCGCAAATACACAAAATATTACACGCCTTTTAATCCTTATACAACTCCGCGCCATCAGGGGGGGGGTAAATATCTGTATTACAGACGCTTACAATGCACACTAAACAACGATTGCTCATCCGCGCACAAATTTTCCACCGAATTTAATACACAATGTACCAACATTATAACTTACCAACAACCATTCCTTATGTCTCACAAATCGACACGGTAAATTCATATCATAATCCGAAAATTTAATACTTTATTACCCATATTCGTAACAAATTTGAAACAAAATAAGCTAAAAAAACGAAGATATCCCGAAATTACCACATAAGGCATTCCGGGATATCTTTTGTAAATTTTTAGTTATTATTTAGCGCAATCTATCGTAACTGCTCAACAATTTTTTATCTTTTTTCATTGCTCGATAAGCGGCAACTGTGAACGCCATTGCCAAAATTTGTTGACCAACGGTTCCGTACCACACAAACGCAGCATCACTATCTGAGCTCAGTTTCCATGCCAAATATGAAACGACCAACGCAAGAATAATCACTACATTAACGAGCGTTACCGACATTTGTCTTTTCAAATTCTTGTACATAAAGATTGACAACAACAGCAGCAAAGCCACAAGTCCGCCAATAATTGCATAAACGGGATAGCTCAATCCGGTCAACGTAACTATTTGACTATCTGTAATCAATGTTGCAAACGGAGAGAATAACGAGGAGCCCATCAACACCACTGCAATCAATAGGTATAGGCTTTGTAAACGTTGAATTACCATATTTTTCTTATTATTTTTGTTCTTATTTTCTACAAAGATACACCTTTTTTCATCAATATCCGGTCATAGTGCAAGATTTTTAAATTTCTTGCCGGTTAAGTTCATCTCATTTCCCGCTAATTTTATTTGACTTTTAGGTTGGCACATCGCAAAAGTTTACATACCTTTGCACAAAAATAACAAGCTTATCTATAGTCACGGTAAAATGACATACTCTATTTCAAAAATAGCCAATATTTTAGGCTTAAAATCAACAGCCGATCAAAATATCTCAACTCTCCTTATTGACAGCCGTTCTCTGACTGAACCTTCAGTCTCACTATTTTTCGCATTAAAAACACCAAACAACGATGGACATCGTTACATCAAGGATTTGTATAGCCGCGGAGTCAGAAGCTTCGTTGTGAACTACATTCCCGAGGATATGCAGAACGTCGATGATGCAAATTTTCTTGTAGTTCCTTCAGTCACTCAAGCCCTGCAAGCAATTGCCCAATACCACCGCAACGAGCTGGAGGCAACCGTCATTGGTATAACAGGCTCTCGAGGCAAAACCATTGTTAAAGAATGGCTGTTCCAACTTCTCAATGCCGATTTCAACATTGTGCGCTCTCCCCGCTCCTATAATTCCCAACTCGGTGTACCCCTATCCATCTGGGAAGCTGACCAAACGACTACACTTGCGATATTTGAAGCAGGCGTTTCCGAGCCGGGCGAAATGGCACTTCTTGAAAAAATGATTAAGCCAACAATCGGAATCATCACCAACATTGGCGACGAGCATTGCGCAGGTTTCAAGTCAATCGAAGAGAAATGCAACGAGAAATTGCAATTAATGGCCAACGCCAAAACTATCATATTTGATGCTGACGACGAAATAATCAGCAAAGGAATTGCAGCATTAGCCACTGACGCCAAATTACTCGGATGGTCACGCAAAAATACCGATGCGCCTATTTTCATCAAACAATCAAGCGCAAACAACAGTTGTGCAACGATTGAATACAAATACAACAATATCGAAGGCTCTATCTCAATTCCTTCAAATGCGCCAAACGACATTGAAAATGCGATAACCTGCATTGCAACTCTTATCGCACTAAACATCAACCCGGCAACAATCGCTGACCGCTTTGCTCGCCTACCCCATGTGGACACTCGTCTCAATGTCATTGAAGGCGTAAACAACTGTATGCTCATCTACGATGCCTACACCGCTGACTTCAACAGCTTGTCACTAGCGCTTGATTTCATGAATCGCCGTAGCACAGCATCACGCACATCCACATTAATACTTAGCGATTTACAGCATCAAAATTGCAATCTCGAAGAGCTATATTCGTCAGTAGCACGACTCATAAAACTAAAAAATATCACACGTTTTATCGGTATCGGCAATGAGTTATCTCACTTCAAAACACTTTTCGACCAAAACGCGTCATTCTATCGCACTACCGATGAATTTCTAACCAAGACATCGCCAAGCGATTTTAATAACGAATTAATCCTCATCAAAGGCTCAGCCGACTACCATTTCGCGCTTCTCAGCGAAATCTTAGAAGCGAAAAAGCATGAAACCGTGCTTGAAGTCAACCTCGACTCATTAGTCCACAACTTCAACTATTTCAAATCAAAACTTAAGCCCGAAACCGGACTTGTAGCAATGATTAAGGCCTCGGGATACGGAGCAGGCTCTCTCGAAATTGCTAAAACGCTCCAGAGCCAAGGCGCTTCCTATCTTGCTGTTGCTGTTGTCGATGAAGGCGTGGAACTACGCCGTGCAGGCATCACAATGCCAATCATGGTCTTGAACCCACGCGTCATCAACTACCGCACACTATTTGCTTATCGCCTCGAGCCTGAAATATTCAGCTTTGAGATGCTTGAAGAAATCATCAATGAAGCCAATAAAGTCGGCGTCACCGATTTCCCCATTCACATCAAGCTTGACACCGGTATGCACCGTCTGGGCTTTATTGAAAAAGAGTTACCACAACTCATATCCATTCTACAGAGCCAACACGCAGTAAAACCGCAGTCCATTTTCTCGCACCTCGCCACAGCCGACTGCCTCGACATGGACAGTTACACCGAAATGCAACTTGACACCTTTGAACGATGCAGCTCAAAAATACAACAAGGCTTTAGCCATCACATCCTGCGACACATACTGAACACCGCCGGAATCCTAAGATTTACCGACCATCAATATGACATGGTACGCTTGGGCATTGGCCTATACGGCATATCTCCACTTGACCAAGCACTTCAAGCACAACTAAAACCTGTTTCCACACTCCACTCAAGCATTATCTCAATTCGCACATGGGATGAAGGCATAACCATAGGTTATTCTCGTCGTGGCAAGGTTACCAAGCACAGCCACATAGCCACTGTCCCCATCGGATATGCCGACGGCATCGACCGTCACTTGGGCAACGGCAACGCATCATTTATTGTCAACGGCGTTGAATGCCCCACGATAGGAAACATTTGCATGGACGCTTGCATGATTGACGTCAGCAACGTAGATTGCAAAGTTGGTGACACCGTTGAAATTTTCGGGCCCACGGCTTTAGTTACACGACTTTCCGATGTACTTGGAACAATTCCTTATGAAATTCTAACATCAGTATCTCAACGTGTGAAACGCATTTATTACCGCGAATAAAATTCCACTAAATACCAACAACAAAAATGGGAAAGCCGTTGATTTCGACTTTCCCATTTTTGTTATCTATTGGTTAGATTGATTTTTACTTTGAAAGAGCTTCGATTGAAGCAAGCAATGATGCAATTTTAGATTGAGCATCAGCAAGCTTGCGACGTTCGCCGTCAACAACCGCAGCAGGCGCATTATTGACAAATCGTTCGTTAGAAAGTTTCTTTTCAACTGAAGCAAGGAAACCACGTTGGTAATCGAGTTCCTTATTCAATTTAGCCAATTCAGCCTCAACGTCAATATTATTCAACAATGGCACGTTAAATTCAGTTGTGCCGACCATAAATTGAGCAGCTGACGGGTCTTTTTCGGTAACCGACTTGAATGATGTCAAGTTTGCCAACTTAACGACAACGCTATCAAGAGAATGGTCATAGTCACCGATAACCATAAGTTCCAAAGCTTCTTTTGGCGCAATATTCTTTGAAGCTCTAACGCCACGCACACCGGTAATAACTTCTTTGGCATGCTCCATATTATCCAATACAGCTTGGCTAAATGTTCCTGCCTCAGGGATAAGCGCATACATGATAGATTCGCCGTCTTTACGTGGAGCCAAGTGTTGCCACAACTCTTCAGTAATGAAAGGCATGAATGGGTGAAGCAGTCTCAACAAAGTATCAAAGTAGCTGAGAGTCAAGTCATAGGTAGTCTTGTCGATGGGTTGACCATAAGCCGGCTTAATCATTTCAAGATACCATGAAGAGAACTCATCCCAGAACAAACGATAGATTGCCATGAGAGCTTCAGAAATACGGAATTTACCCATTAAATCCTTAACCTCAGCGAGAGTAGCATCTAACTTAGCTGCAAACCATTCAGTAGCTTTAGCAGCAGCTTCGGGTTGAGCGATATTTGCATCAACATTCCAACCCTTAACCAAGCGGAATGCGTTCCAAATCTTGTTATTGAAGTTACGTCCTTGCTCGCAAAGTTTATCATCATACATGATATCATTACCTGCAGGAGCAGCTAGCATCAAGCCCATGCGCACACCATCAGCACCATACTTTTCAATCAAGTCAATGGGGTCGGGAGAATTACCTAATTGCTTTGACATCTTACGGCCGATAGAGTCACGAACGATACCTGTAAAGTAAACATTATTAAATGGTTGCTTGCCGATGTATTCATATCCGGCCATAATCATACGAGCCACCCAGAAGAAAATAATATCCGGACCGGTAACCAATGTAGCAGTTGGATAATAGTATTTAATTTCCTCATTTCCGGGGTTATTAATTCCGTCAAACAAGGTGATAGGCCACAACCAGCTTGAGAACCATGTGTCAAGTGCGCCTTCATCTTGGCGTAAATCTTGTTGAGTCATTGAAGCATTTCCGCTTTCCTTGCGAGCTTTTTCAAGTGCAGCTTCAGCAGTTTCTGCAACAACAAACTTCTCAGAACCGTCATTTGCAGTATAATAGTAAGCCGGAATGCGGTGACCCCACCACAATTGACGGCTAATACACCAATCTTGAATGTTTTCAAGCCAAATACGGTAAGTATTCTTATATTTTTCAGGAACGAAACGTATTACGTCATCCATTACCGGAGACAAAGATATTTCAGCAAAGTGCTTCATATCAATGAACCATTGCAATGATAGACGTGGCTCAACTGCAACTTTAGTACGTTCAGAGAAGCCCACTTTGTTTTCATAATCCTCAACCTTTTCAAGCAAGCCGGCAGCAGCCAAATCCTTAGCTATTGCTTCGCGCACATCAAAACGGTCCATACCCACATACATTCCGGCAGTCTCGTTAACAGTGCCATCTTCATTGAAGATATCAATAGTTTCAAGGTTGTGAGTCTTACCGAGCATATAGTCATTCTTGTCATGCGCAGGAGTAACTTTAAGACAGCCTGTACCGAAATCTATTTCAACATAGCGGTCTTCGATAACAGGAATTACTCTGTTTACCAACGGAACGATGACTTTTTTACCCTTCAACCAAGTGTTTTTAGGGTCTTTGGGGTTGATACACATTGCTGTATCGCCCATGATTGTTTCAGGACGAGTAGTTGCAACAACAGCATATCTACGACCTTGTGCATCGCGATGAACAACTTCTTCTTCAGCGCCGGTCTCACCTGACATATCGTCATCAGCGATATAATATTTTAGATAATAAAGCTTTGATTTTTCGTCAACAAAGAATACTTCATCATCACTGATAGCGGTACGGTTTTGCGGGTCCCAGTTAACCATGCGCAATCCGCGATAAATCAAGCCTTTTTCATATAAGTCACAGAACACCTTAATCACGCTGCGGCTACGTTGCTCATCCATAGTGAAAGCTGTACGGCTCCAATCACATGAAGCGCCGAGCTTGCGCAATTGCTGCAAGATAATGCCACCGTGAGTTTTGGTCCAATCCCATGCGTGCACCAAGAACTCTTCACGAGTAAGGTCTGTTTTCTTAATTCCTTGAGCAGCTAGCTTGCCGATAACCTTAGTTTCAGTTGCAATTGAAGCATGGTCGGTACCTGGCACCCAAAGTGCATTCTTACCTTCCATACGAGCACGACGTATAAGGATATCTTGGATTGTATTATTCAACATGTGGCCCATGTGCAAAATACCTGTCACATTTGGCGGTGGAATAACGATTGTATATGGTTCACGTTCATCAGGTACTGACTTGAACAAATCATGCTTCATCCAATAGTCATACCATTTCCCTTCAACCTCTGCGGGGTTGTATTTTGGAGCTAGCTCATTCATCATTTTTTGATTGAATTCGTTTATCTTATTTTTGACAATTTATTTAAAGTGCAAAATTAGTAATAAATTCAGAAAAAAGGAGTAATTTTGTATCTGAAAATATAGCAAAACTATATAAAACCGTGAGAATTAGCCCCACAAAGCCCGTCAAAACAGGGCTCAGCGACTTTATTAAGCGAAACTATTGTTTCCGCTCACTATCCCACGCTAAACACCTTAAAAATTACTTCTTTATTCACTTCGACTTTAATTTCAGATAAAAAATATGGCAAACAAACCTATTATTTACCAATTAATCCCAAGGTTATTTACCAACTATAATGCAAATTGCGTTCCCGGAGGAACACTCCAGCAAAACGGTTCAGGTAAACTCAATGATATTACGCCAAAAGTCCTCAAAGGAATTAAAGAATTGGCCGTCACCCACGTATGGTACACCGGAGTTATAGAACATGCTCATAAGCCGGATTATACAAAATATGGCATTCCTCGCCACAATCCACACGTCATCAAAGGTGAAGCCGGCTCTCCTTACGCAATTACCGACTATTATGACATTGACCCCGACTTAGCCGTTGATGTCAACAATCGTATTAAAGAATTTGAAAATCTTGTTGAACGCACTCACGATGAGGGGCTAAACGTCATCATTGACTTCGTGCCCAACCACGTGGCTCGACAATACCATAGCGACATGAAACCTCAAGGCGTGATTGACCTTGGCGCTAACGACGATTCAACACGATACTTTGCCCACAACAACAATTTTTACTACATACCTCGTCAACAATTTTCGCCCGTTGGCGTAGACCTCTACAGTGGTGAAAACCCATACAATGAATTCCCGGCAAAAGCTTCAGGTAATGATTGCTTCAATGCGTTTCCCAATCAAAATGATTGGTACGACACCGTTAAGCTAAACTACGGCGTGGACTACGGCGACCACACCCACCACTTTGAACCGATGCCCGACACTTGGCACAAGATGCTTGACATCCTACTATATTGGGCAGGCAAGGGCGTTGACGGTTTCAGATGTGATATGGCCCACATGGTCCCTCTTGAATTTTGGCAATGGGCAATTCCATTGGTTAAAGACCACCACCCTCACATCATTTTCATCGCCGAGATTTATGACGTCGCTCTCTATCGCGACTTTATCACATACGGTCATTTCGACTACCTTTACGACAAGGTAACACTTTATGATACACTTAGAGGTATACAATGCAGCAACATCTCAGCCGCACGATTAACTTCATGCTGGCAAACCGTTGAAGGCATTTCAGCCAATATGCTCAACTTCCTCGAGAATCATGATGAGCAACGTTTTGGTTCAAAAGAGTATGCAGGCAATCCTCGATTGGTAGTTCCATCGTTGGTTGTCAGTTCAATGATAAATACAGGCGCGATGATGATATACGCCGGTCAAGAGCTAGGCGAACAAGCCAATGATGCTGAAGGTTATAGCGGACACGACGGTCGCACAACGATATTCGACTATTGGAGCTTATCCACATTACGCCGTTGGCTCAATAACGGACAAGTAAACAATGATTTGCTTTCGGACCAAGAAATTGCGCTCCGCAAAAAATACATTGACATACTTTCAATCTGCAACAGAGAACGCGCCATCAGCTCAGGTCGCTTCTTTGACTTAATGTATGTGAACTACGAGAACCCCAATTTAAACCCACATCGCCATTATGCATTTTTACGCCACATTGACGATACAACGCTGATAATCATTGTCAACTTTGGTGACACCCCAAGCGACATAAAAGTAAATATACCCACTCATGCGTTTGATTATCTTGACATTACGCCGGGCAAATATCATTTGACAGAACTTCTTTCTGGTACATCAGCCGACAAGGAGATTTCTCCCGATAGTACTTTTAACACTTTCGTAGGTGCCTATGACGCAGTGATTTGGAAGCTCAAATCTAAAAAATAGCAAACTCACCCCAAAAAAAATATGCATTAAGGCTCCCAAAAGGAATAAAAAATAGTAACTTTGCACAAGGAAAACGAAAAACGTCTTCCTGAACTCATCAAAATAACTATCAATACTTTTTTCAACAATGTTACCACCTATTAAGGTTTTTGCCGGTACACGCTCTAAGTACATGGCTGAAGAAATCTGTAAAGATCTCGGTATAGAGCTCGGCAAGATGAATATACAACACTTTGCCGATGGAGAATTTGAAGTATCGTTTGAAGAATCAATCCGTGGTTGTGAAGTGTACTTGGTTCAATCAACATTCCCTAATGCTGATAACTTGATGGAATTACTTCTCATGATTGATGCTGCCAAGCGCGCCTCTGCAGCTTCAACCGTTGCTGTAATCCCATACTTTGGTTGGGCACGTCAAGACCGCAAGGATAAACCGCGTGTTTCTATCGCTGCTAAACTTGTCGCTGATCTTCTCACTGCTGCAGGTGTTGACCGCGTTATTACTATGGACCTACATGCTGACCAAATTCAAGGATTTTTCAATCTCCCGGTTGACCACCTCTACGCTTCATCTGTTTTCATCCCCTACATCGAGTCATTACATCTCGAAGATTTGGTTATCGCAGCTCCTGACGTAGGCGGTGCTAAACGTTCAAATAACTACGCTAAATATTTCAACGTACCTCTAGTTCTTTGTCACAAACAACGTGCTAAAGCTAATGTAGTTGAAAAGATGACAATTATCGGTGATGTTGTCGATAAGAACGTCATTATTATTGATGATATGGTAGATACCGCAGGCACTATTACCAAGGCTGCTGACATGATGAAAGCTGCCGGTGCTAAGACAGTACGTGCTCTTTGCAGCCACGCTATCATGAGCGACCCTGCCTCTGAACGCGTTGATAACAGTGCATTGGAAGAAATGATTTTCACCAACAGCATACCTTTTGACAAGAAATGCAGCAAGTGCACTATCATTTCAGTTGCTCGCCTATTTGCCGACACTATTCGTCGCGTACATGAGCATCAATCAATTTCTTCTCAATACCTCATCAAGTAAAAGAATCAATTCTTATACATCAAGATAGCAAAAAGGCTGTAGTCCACATCGGTTCTACAGCCTTTTTGCTATTCTTTGATATCGCTTATCGGCAGATTATCGTTACTCACCAATAATCGTTGCTACAATCTTGCGTGGCCCGCCATAATCTCTAAACTCACACAAGTAAATACCCTGCCATGTTCCAAGATTGAGTCGGCCATTGGTAATGGGAATTGTCAACGTGACACCTGCCAATGTTGATTTAGCATGCGCCGGCATATCATCCAGACCTTCCAATGTGTGGTCATAATACGGCTCACCTTCCTTAACCAAGCGGTCAAAAATCTTAGCCATATCCCCTCTCACATCAGGGTCGGCATTTTCGTTTATCGACAATGCACAACTTGTGTGCTTGACAAACAGGTTCAAAATGCCCGCCGAAGGTAACGGCGTGGGCAACTGCTTCACTATCTCAGCAGTCACCAGATGAAAGCCCCTGCGCTTAGCATTCAATGAAAATTCAACTTGTTTTATCATGTGCTTAAATTTTAAAGCCGAACTAATTTCGATTACAAAATCAGCTCGGCTATTAATATTTTATTGTGGTTCAACTACTTGCTTAGTCGCTCCAAAACTTTGCGAATGTCATTGCCGAGAGAATCAGCTTCTTCCATGGTTGCAGCTTCAGAATAGATGCGGATAATCGGCTCGGTATTGCTCTTGCGCAAATGAACCCAGCTGTTAGGGAAATCTATCTTAACGCCGTCAATATCGGTGATTTTCTCACCGGCATACTCTTTCTTGATTGCTTCCAAAACAGCATCAACATTGATGTCGGGAGTAAGCTGTATCTTGTTTTTAGCGATAGCATAGGCGGGATAGGTCTTCTTCAATTCACTAACCTTCTTGCCACTCTTTGCAAGCAAAGTCAAGAATAAAGCCACGCCCACGAGAGCATCACGGCCATAATGCAATTCAGGATATATCACACCGCCATTACCTTCACCGCCAATCACTGCATCGGTTTCTTTCATCTTGGTAGTAACGTTGACTTCACCAACGGCAGCAGCTGAATAGCTACATCCGTGAGCTTCGGTAACATCCTTCAACGCGCGAGATGAGCTCAAGTTGCTCACGGTGCTTCCGGGAGTGTGTGATAACACATAATCAGCAACAGCGACCAATGTGTATTCTTCAACAAACATTTCACCGTTTTCCATAACGATTGCCAAGCGGTCAACGTCAGGGTCAACAACAAAACCAACATCTGCAATACCTGATTTCAATGCGCCAGATATACCGGTGAGGTTTTCAGGGATTGGTTCGGGAGTATGAGCAAATTTACCTGTAGCTTCGCAATTCATCTCAATAACATTCTTAACGCCAAGCGCTCTCAATAATTGAGGAATTACAACGCCACCCACTGAGTTAACAGCATCTACGGCAACGGTAAAATTAGCTTTTTTGATAGCCTCAACATCGACAAGCTTTAGATTTAATACGCTTTCGATGTGACGACGATTATATGTTTCGTTCTTGAATTCGTGGCCTAATTTTTCAACCGGAGCAAATTCAAAGTCTTCAGCTTCGGCTATACGAAGGACTTCTTTACCTTGTGCATCGTTGAGGAATTCGCCATCTTCATTCAACAATTTCAATGCATTCCATTGAGTTGGGTTGTGGCTTGCCGTGATAATGATACCGCCACAGGCTTTTTCCCACACTACTGCCAATTCAGTGGTTGGAGTTGATGCCAAGCCGATATTTACGACATCAAATCCCATTCCGGTGAGTGTACCCACCACAATATCATTGACAACGTGTCCTGAGAGACGCGCATCACGACCAACTACAATAACATTTGTTGTGCGAGTTGAATTATTACGGATGAATGTTGCGTAAGCAGCAGTAAACTTAACAATATCAAGTGGACTAAGCCCATCTCCGGGCTTCCCCCCGATAGTACCTCTAATACCTGATATAGATTTGATTAACGACATGAGTTTTATTATTTTGTGTAATTAAGTTTTAAATTTGAGCCTTGAAATATCTCACATTGTAGAGATATGGGATAACATCTGATGTTTCATCGGTCAACCCATATTGAGACTTAATCAAGATGTTCACTTCACAGTCAATTGGCAAGTAATACAACGGATATTGCAATCCTGAGCCCCACATATATGAGCTGGGGATTGTATAGTTTTCAAAGCGGAAACTTGTACTTGATGTACCCAAATTGAGCATATCATCAGAGTTACCATATCCATCTTCGGTAAATTCACCGTCTGAATAATATTTCAAATTCCAGCGAGTGAATCTAAAATAAATTGTTTGTCCCGACACAGCCATATTGCCTTTTGTACCGGGTTTTACAACCTGCATATACATGTTACCTTCTTCATCGAGACGATAAAAAGGAGCATTTTCGCCATATTCAAAAACTGTATCGGCAGGTATTTCATTATAGACAATGTGATCAGCTAAGTAGGCATTAGCATATTTTGTCTCTTCAGTTAATAATTCAGCGTAGCTAACTGAATCACTGCATGAACAAACGCCAAGCGCCATCATCCCGGTTAGCAATACCGAAGAAATCTTTAAGTTGATTTTCATATATAAAATTTGTTGTTTAGTTATCTATGTGATATGTTATTGGTTTAATAAATACTTCTTTTTCAAGATTGGACGCAATTTGTGGAACATAGCGACAGCTTCATCAATAGTGCCTCTATATTCACCACCCGATGCGTTTTTGTGGCCACCGCCACCGTAGTATTGTTCACACACTTCATTGACCGGAAATTCGCCCACACTTCTCATGGAAACTTTCACATAGTCATCATCTTCGCGCAAAAATACTGAGTAAACGACACCCGGGATGGCTAACGGTTTATTCACCAACCCCTCAGTGTCGCCTTTTTGATAATTGAATTTCTTCTTTTCTTGATTGGTTATCACAATCAAGGCTGCTCCATCTTCAATGTAAATGCCCATTTTTTCATATACGGCATAGGCTTGCAACATCATTGAGTCATAGGAATAGGTATTAAACACCTCTTTCACGATGCGGTCTTTTTCAATTCCTCGTTCCATTAACTTTGACAAGATGAAGTAAATATATGGGTCGCCCGAGTTATATGAGAAATTACCGGTATCGGTCATCATTCCTGTAAAAATACACTCGGCGGCATCTTTATCAATTTTGTCTTCCAGCCCCAACTGAGTGAGCACACGATACAAGAGTTCACACGTTGATGAAGCCTCAGGGCGGGAAATGCACACCACCGCTTCAATCTTTGGGTTTAAATGGTGGTCTATCAAGATTTGGTCTTTCTTGCTTTGACCTATCACCTCGCCCATTGTTTCGCCCAAGCGATAGTATTCATTGAAGTCCAAACAAATAATCAAATCGGCCGAACCAATCATAACCGATGCGACATCGCGATTATCCTTATACACAGTTATTTGTGACGCTCCGGGAATTGAATAAAGATTCTTTGGCGGCACATCAGGTGTAATCACATTGACAATTTTATCGGGATATGCGTTGTTCAGCACTCGGCTCAAGCCAAGCGACGAACCCATGGCATCTCCATCGGGATGCTCATGGCAGGTTATCACGATTCGTTTGCTGCGTTCTATCGTTTCGCGCAACTTGCTTATTGTTTGATTTTCAAGTGGTCCTATTGACATTAGATAGTCTTTTAATTTACAAAGATAATGATTGATAGCGGGATAGCCAAAACCACACGATTTTTTTTATCAAAATTAATACACAATCCTATTTTTTGCGGTCCAAACAGTTAACATTTGGGACAAACCGACAAAAAAAATCGGCTATTAAAATAAAAAAGTCAAATTAGAGCTATTTTATATACGTTGTCCTGATATTTTTTCGTAAATTTGCATCTCAAAGTAACTATATGTCTTTTATCACACAATGTCCGACGTTAAGAAAATTAGCACAGCATTAATCTCAGTCTATCACAAAGACGGATTAGACCAAATTCTTCGACTTCTCAACGAGGCCGGAGTTAAGTTCCTATCAACCGGTGGTACTCAATCATTCATCGAGTCTCAAGGCTATGAATGTCAAGCCGTTGAAGATTTGACAGGATATCCATCAATTCTTGGTGGCCGAGTAAAAACTCTACACCCCAAAGTTTTCGGTGGTATTCTCAATAGACGAGACAACCAATCTGACCGCGAACAAATAGCTAAATATGAAATACCTGAAATTGATTTAGTTATTGTTGACCTTTATCCATTTGTTGACACTGTTGCCAACGGTGGAACTCCCGAAGAAATTATTGAAAAAATCGATATAGGTGGCATTTCACTCATTCGTGGTGCTGCCAAGAATTTTAATGATGTTGTTATTGTTGCTTCAAAGGGACAATATTCAGCTTTAGCTCAAATCCTCAGCGAAAATGGTGCTCAAACCACTCTTGAACAACGCTATTGGTTTGCTAAAGAAGCATTTGCCGTTTCAAGCTCTTATGACTCATCAATTTTCAACTATTTTGACAGCAAGACCGAGCATCCATCAGCTTTGCGTGTAGCTATTGATGATGTAAAAGTAATGCGTTACGGTGAAAATCCTCACCAAGCAGGTTACTTCTTCGGTGATTTCTCAAAATTGTTTGACCAGCTTCATGGTAAAGAAATCAGCTACAACAATCTTCTTGATATTGACTCTGCAGTATCTTTGATTGCTGAATTTAGCGAACCGACATTTGCCGTATTGAAGCACAACAACGCTTGTGGTGTCGCTACTCGCGATAACATCCACGACGCTTGGATTGACGCATTGGCAGGTGACCCTGTTTCTGCTTTTGGTGGCGTGCTCATCGCTAACCGTCCTATTGATGCTGCTACTGCTGAAGAAATCAACAAGATTTTCTTTGAAGTAATCATTGCACCGGAATACAGCGAAGACGCTCTCACCGTTCTCAAACAAAAGAAAAATCGTATTATCCTCGTCCAAAAGAGCACAAATACAGCAGCACGTTCATTCCGTTCAATTCTCAACGGAACATTGGTTCAAGACCGCGACTTAAAGACAGAAGTTCCCGCCGACTTGAAACAAGTTACTACAAAAGCTGTTGAAGCATCTCAAATTGACGACTTGCTATTTGCCAACAAGATTGTAAAGCACTCTAAGAGCAACGCAATCGTTCTTGCAAAGAATCGCCAATTATGTGCAAGCGGTATCGGCCAAACATCTCGTGTTGATGCCCTTAAGCAAGCTATTGAGAAAGCTCATTCATTTGGATTTGACCTTAATGGTGCTGTTATGGCATCAGACGCATTCTTCCCATTCCCTGACTGTGTTGAAATTGCTCATAACGCAGGCGTAAATGCTGTTATTCAACCAGGTGGATCAGTTAGAGATGGAGAATCGGTTGATTATTGCAATCAACATGGTGTTGCTATGGTTATGACCGGATTCCGTCATTTCAAGCACTAATAAAACAATTTGCAAACCACTCATTAACTCATTTTTAATTTAGACAATAAGTATGAGACTTTTCTCCCTTACAAAAGAAATAGCAATTGACCTTGGTACCGCAAATACCATTATCATACATGATGACAAGATTGTTATTGACGAGCCTTCTATTGTTGCTCTAGACCGACGCACCGATAAACTCATCGCTGTGGGTAAAGAAGCTCAACAAATGCAAGGTAAAGAAAATGACGGCATCAGAACAGTGCGTCCATTGCGCAAGGGTGTGATTGCCGACTTTAATGCAGCAGAGCTCATGATTCGCGGTCTCGTAAAAAAGGCCAGCTCTAAAAGCAATTGGTTCTCACCTTCTCTTCGTATGGTAGTTGGTATTCCTTCAGGTTCAACTGAAGTTGAAATCCGCGCCGTTCGTGACTCTTCAGAGCACGCTGATGGTCGTGATGTTTACATGATTTACGAGCCAATGGCTGCAGCTCTTGGTATCGGCATAGATGTACAAGCTCCTGAAGGTAACATGATTGTCGATATAGGTGGTGGTACTACCGAAATCGCAGTTATCTCACTTGGCGGTATCGTTTCTAATAAGAGTATCCAAATTGCAGGTGATGACTTGACCGACGATATTTTGAATCACATGCGTCGTGCCCACAACGTAAAGGTTGGCGAACGCACCGCAGAGCTCATCAAGATGAATGTAGGTTCAGCCCTTACCGAGCTTGATAATCCACCTGAAGACTTCATTGTACATGGTCCTAACCAAATGACAGCTCTTCCAATGGAAGTTCCCGTCAGCTATCAAGAAATCAGCCACTGTATTGAAAAATCAATTTCTAAAATTGAGGCTGCAGTACTTAGCGCATTGGAACAAACTCCACCAGAACTTTATGCCGACATTGTGCGCAACGGTATATATCTAGCAGGTGGTGGTGCACTTCTTCGCGGTCTTGACAAGCGTTTGACCGACAAGATTGGTATCCAATTCCACATTGCAGAAGATCCATTGTTGGCCGTTGCCAAAGGTACCGGAATTGCTCTCAAGAACATTGATAAATTCTCTTTCTTGATTAGATAATTCATCCTCTCAACGTCGATTAAGTAACGTAATTTTACTGTGCACGAACTTTTTAATTTCTTTATAAGAAATAGCAAATGGGTAGTACTCGCAATTTTCATAATTGCGAGTAGCTCTCTTTTGTTTAAGCGCAACCCATATCAACATCATGTGTATATGACCTCGGTTAATGGTATGTCATCAACCGTTTACAGCATTACAAATAATGTTACCAGCTATTTCAGCCTTCGTTCTATCAACGAGGACCTTAACCGTCGTAACGCCGACCTTCAACTTGAAGTAATTTCGCTAAAAGAGAAGTTGCAACACGTCCAAGAATCTATAATCAACGATTCATTGGCACCGTTCCCTGCGTTACAACATTATGAGTTTATCACAGCTCACGTCATCAACAACTCAATTGCTCGTCCTTACAACTACATCACCATCAACCAAGGTGACAATAATGGTATCAAGCCTGAAATGGGTGTTATAGACCAAAACGGTGTTGTGGGTATCGTCAATGTTGTTGGCAAAAACAGTGCACGCATAATTTCTCTACTTAATCCACACTTCAGATTATCTTGTAAAATCAAAGGTAACGACAACTTCGGTTCACTAGTGTGGGACGGTATAGACCCCACCGAGGCAGTTCTTGAAGAGTTACCCAAGCATACAGTCTTCCATGCAGGTGACACTATTGTTACCAGCGGATATTCTGCAGTATTCCCTGAAGGCATTCCTGTGGGAACAATTCTCCCGGGTTCAGGCAACCATAACGATAATTTCTTCACACTCAGAATAAAGCTATTTGCTGACTTCACGACATTGAGTACCGTGCAAGTAATCAAAAATAACATCAAGGAAGAACTTATCGAATTACAACAAAACGAAGACACTGACGACAAGAAGAAAGAATAATTTTCAATTTGAGCTATGTCTAAAACAATCATAAACTTCATATTACTCTTCATAGTTCTTGTCCTAGCACAAGCCATCGTATTCAACAACATCTGTCTATTCAATGTTGCGATACCGTTTGTGTTTATATATTTAATCTTAAAACTACCCATGTCGGTCAACATAAACGTCATGCTCACAATAGGTTTCATCACCGGCTTGACTGTTGATATATTCTCCGACACACAAGGAATGAACGCATTGGCATGCACTCTATTAGCATTCTTTCGCAACGGCATATTCCATCTTTACGCGCCTCGTGAAGATGATATCGCGCTATTGCAACCGTCTACTCGCACAATGGGAGTTGCAGCCTACCTCAAGTATTTGTTTACCATGATACTCATTTATTGTGCCATGGTGTTTATCATTGAGGCATTTGCATTCTTCCATCCGGTAACTCTGCTACTGCGCATTGTGTGTAGTACAGCGCTAACGTTTATTATCATATATGCAATTGACAGTCTAAATATCCGACGTCGTGAGAAAAAACTATGATTTAGAAAAACGAAAGTATGTTATCGCCGGATTTTTAATTACCATTGCTATCATTTATATCATACGCCTATTCAGTTTACAGATAAGTGACAGCACGTATAAAGAATCGGCCGACTCCAATGCTTTCCTAAAAAAAACCGTATATCCATCTCGTGGTATAATTTATGACCGTAACGGGGAACTGGTGGTATTTAACCAACCGGCTTATGATGTCATGCTGATACCTCGTGATGTCCAACCCTTTGACACAATTGACTTTTGTAATACGCTCAACATCACAAAAGAGCAATTTCTCAAGAGGCTGTCAGACATGAAAAATAACTCGGGATATTCTTCCTATACGCCTCAACGCCTCATGTCTCACCTTTCGGCGCAAGACTATGGTCGTCTACAAGAGAAACTTTACCGCTTCCCGGGGTTCTTCATTCAGAAAAAGATATTAAGACAATACAACTACAGTGCTGCAGCGAATGTTTTGGGTAACATTCGCGAAGTTTCAGGAGATGACGTAAAACGTGATAATTATTATGCTGCCGGCGACTACACCGGTGACCTCGGCATCGAGAAAAGTTATGAGCACCACTTGCGCGGAATCAAAGGTGTTGAAATCCTCATACGCGATGCTCGCGGACGCATCCAGGGGAAGTATGACAATGGCAATAGCGACGTTGCGCCCACGTCAGGTCGCGACCTCAAGTTGAGTATAGACATTAAGTTACAACAATACGCCGAATCACTCATGGTCAACAAGCGCGGTGCGGTTGTTGCCATCGAGCCGGCCACGGGCGAAATCCTCTGTATGGTATCCAGCCCGACCTATGACCCGAATATGCTCGTGGGCCGTCAACGTGGAGAGAACTACAAGAAGCTTGTTCACGATGAATCGCGTCCACTATTTGACCGCGCACTAATGGGTGCATATCCTCCAGGCTCAACATTTAAGCCCACACAAGGATTGATTTTCTTACAAGAAAACATTATCACCCTCGCCACTCCATTCCCCTGCCATCACGGCTACATCAACGGGCGTTTACGCGTGGGATGTCACTCTCACGGCTCACCACTGACGCTGAAGCCTGCGCTACAGACGTCTTGTAACGCATTTTTCTGTTGGGGATTTAAAGCGATGATTGACAAGCGCAGTAAATATGGCAATCCGGCGAATGCATTTGAAGTGTGGAAAAATCACCTCGTTTCGATGGGCTATGGTTATGCGCTCGGCTGTGATTTACCGGGAGAAGGTCGTGGATTCATCCCCAACGCTAAATTTTACAACAAAGTTTACGGTGAAAACCATTGGAGCGCAAACACCATCATCTCCGTTTCAATTGGTCAAGGTGAAATTCTTGCGACACCGCTACAAATTGCCAACCTTTGCGCAACAATTGCCAATCGTGGTTACTTCATCACGCCACACGTGGTCAAGGAAATTCAAGATACAGTCATTGACGAGCAATACCGCACAAAACGCATCCCAACCGTCAATCAAAGTTGGTATCCACAAGTTGCAGAAGGTATGAGAATGGCTGTTCTCGGAGGTACTTGCCGACGTGCAGCAATGAGCGATATTGAAGTGGCAGGTAAAACCGGTACCGCACAAAACCCTCACGGTAAAGACCACTCGGCATTTATCGGGTTTGCGCCATACACAAATCCTAAAATTGCGGTTGCCGTTTATGTTGAAAATGCCGGATTCGGTGCAGCTTTTGGTGTCCCCATTGGCAGTCTTGTCATGGAAAAATACTTGAAAGGCGAAATCTCTCCCGAACGCAAAAATATGGAAACACAAATGTTAAACGCAACTTTGTTCTATGCTCCAGCTAAGAAATAACAACAATACATCGGTATTCCACAATATAGATTGGCTTACCGTTTTTCTATATTTGGTCATGATTGTGGCAGGCGTTGTCAGCGTCTACGCAGCAAGTTATGACTTTGATGAAGCAAACATCTTTGATTTCAATGAATTTTCAGGCAAGCAGATAAGATGGATTGGCTTATCCTTTGTCCTTGGCCTTGTCATTTTGCTCATTGATGCACGAATGTATGAGACCTACGCCTACCCTGTCTATGTCGCGGTGTTGGGGCTACTTGTTGTCACGATATTTGTGGCGCCTGATATCAAAGGTTCTCACTCATGGCTTGTTATCGGTTCAATGAGTTTACAGCCGGCAGAATTTGCCAAATTTGCCACGGCTCTGGCCCTAGCCAAATTATTTAGCGGATATAACTTCCAACTTAACGCCAAGAAGAGCAATTACGTACGGGCCATTTCAATCATTCTTGTTCCGGTAATGATTATTCTCGCACAAAACGAGACCGGTTCGGCGCTGACATTCATGTCGCTTTTCTTTGTTCTCTATCGTGAGGGCATGAGCGGACTTATACTTTTTGCAGCGTTATTTGCAGTTATCATATTTGTCGTGGCGGTAAAATTTACCGAGACAATGATATTGGGCATCTTTGCCGGAGAATTTGCAGTCTTCATCTTGATAATGATTGTGATGGTGGGCATGTTGGCAATTTACGGCAAAAACGGGTATGTAGCCCGCAACGTTTTTCTATGGTTTGTAGGCACAGCCATCATCCCCATCGTTCTATCGTTTTTCGATATCACCGTTCCGGGATATGTATTTTTCCTTTCGGTAATATTCATCGCAACAGGTTATGTGATTTTTGAATTTCTCAAGACTCACCACAACAAGCTTCTCATTGCAGTGGCCACAGCGGTACTATCCATCATATTCCTCTTCTCGGTCAACTTTGCGTTCAACCACTTGCAACCGCACCAGCAATTGCGTATCAAAGTTGTGCTCGGTATTGAGGAAGACCTCCGCGGAGCCGGATATAACGTCAATCAGTCTAAAATTGCCATTGGTTCAGGCGGTTTGTGGGGCAAAGGACTGCTCGAAGGCACACAGACCAAACTGAAATATGTTCCGGAGCAACACACCGACTTTATTTTCTGTACAATCGGTGAGGAAGAAGGATTCTGGGGAACAACGCTTGTTGTTGCACTATTTGTTGCATTAATCTTGCGTATCATCTCAATCGCAGAACGACAGCCATCAATATTTGGTCGCGTCTATGCTTACTGTGTGGCGTGCTACTTCATTTTCCACTTCTGCATCAACATCGGAATGGTAATTGGGCTCTGCCCGGTTATCGGCATCCCGCTTCCGTTCTTCAGTTATGGAGGTTCATCACTCTGGGGCTTCACCATTCTGTTGTTTATTCTCCTGCGCATAGACGCCTCTCGAAAGTCAATTCTCTCCTACTAATTCAGACGGTGAACAAATTAACGAATATTTATATCAATTTTTATTTGATATTCTAAGAAATGTTCACTACTTTTGTAACAATGAATACAATTGTCCGACATATTCAATATCTTATCACACGCAATGACTGTGTAATAATACCGGGACTTGGTGCACTTTTGGCTCACTATGATGCAGCACGCATTGATAGTGCAAGTCACACTATTATCCCACCGTCGCGCACAATTATATTCAATAACTCGCTGAATCACAATGATGGAGTCCTCGCATCATCAATAGCTCGTCGCAACCGCATCAGCTATGTCAGCGCAATGGCACTCATCAATGAAGAGACAAATGCAATGCGCCATCAACTGATTTCGGATGGTGAAATTTCACTTGGGCGTCTAGGCGTGCTCAAATCAAACAACGATTCTCAATCGTCAATGATTTTTGAGCCGTTTGACAACTATTCATCAAGATACAATTCACTCAAAGCACTGAATATCACCCCATTGAAGCAGCTAACACGCGAACAAGCGAGTCCTGAGGAACTTGAAGAATTTGATACACGCAACCGCAATCGCTTCAAAACCAGCTTCATAAGAATTGCAGCATCAATAGCACTGCTCATCGGGTTAAGTATCACACTATCAACTCCTATCAGCTTCAAAGATTCCCAACTTGCCAACCTTGGTGCTACGGTAAAAATGGCAACACCGGCGATAGTTGACACTGTTGCACAACCGACAACACCGCTGAACGAACAACTAATCATCTACCGCGTAAGCGATGACATAGCATCAGAAGTTGTTGATATTCAAGCTCGCAAGCAATATCAAGAAGCGATAAAGAATCATCAAAATCCGAAAACTATTCAACCCACCGTTATCGCCGAGCCCACAAATGCTGACAGCGAATCGGGTATCAGATTGAATGGTGACGACAGCTATTTCCTCATCGTCGCATCTTTCCCATCTCAACAACAAGCCAACAAATTTATTGCCGAACATAGCAACACAAACCTAGCAATTCTAGATAAAGACGGTCGCTACCGCGTGTATGCAGCAACCGGCAATTCAATGAAGCAAGCTATGGCCCCTACCCGTTCAGCAAGCTTTGCAAGTAGCTACCCCGACGCATGGGTGTGCAAACGATAACAATCTAACCTACACATATTTATATGGAAAATATCCACGAATTATTAGTGAAACGACACAGTATACGTCGTTACACTGATCAACCCATTGATGCCGAACATGTACGCCTCATCCTGGAAGCAGCATTACTTGCTCCCACATCAAAGAGCAGCCGTCCATGGCAATTTATCGTTGTTGATGACAAAGAGCTTCTCGCAAAGATGGCTCAATGTCGCACTATGGGCACAAAGCCTATCGAAAATGCGGCATTTGCAGTAGTTGTAGCCGCAGATACTTCAAAATCAGATGTTTATATCGAAGATTGCTCTATCGCTGCAGCCTATATGCAACTTCAAGCAACCGACCTCGGCCTTGGCGCTTGCTGGGTACAAGTTCGCGACCGATATGCTCAAGATGGTACTCCGGCTGAAGAAATTCTGCAAGAACTTCTCGGCATGCCCGAAAATATGCCAATCGAATGTGTGGTAACGTTCGGCCACCCCGACGAACAACGCAAGCCCGTTGATACTTCCAAACTTTTGTGGGAGAAAGTTCACATAGGTCAATGGAAACCTGTTGAAGAATAAAATGCTTTCCAACGACAAAGTTATAATCATAGGCGCAGGCAATGTGGCAACTCACATTGCTTGCGCTCTTGATAAATATCTGCAAGTCAGCCAAGTGTACAGTCACACGCTTGACAATGCACTGATTTTAGCCTCGAAACTCAAGAATTGCCAAGCGACAGACAAACTATCAGACATTGACACCGACGCTAAATATGTGATTATCAGCGTCAAGGACCATGCGATAGAGCAAGTTGTCGCACAATTGCCCAAAATGCCACAAAGCATTGTCATGCACACATCAGGCAGTGTCCCGATGGATGCAATCGCCACAGTTTCACCACAATACGGCGTTTTATACCCATTACAGACGTTCACAAAAGATGCGACTATCGACATGCGCAAAGTGCCGTTTTTTATCGAGGGAAACGAGGAAATCGCAGAGTTAGCCAAGGTGATTTCAGACAAAGTTCAATATGCATCGTCACAGCAACGCGCCATTATCCACGTTGCAGCAGTGTTTGCTTGTAATTTCACTAATCATCTGTGGACCATAGCTTCCGACATCTTGAAGGAGCATGATATCGCATTTGACGTGCTTCAACCGCTTGTTGAGATGACCACCGGCAAGGCATTTGCTTTCGGGCCAAACAATTGCCAAACGGGACCGGCAATACGAGGTGATAACAACATCATTGCCAAGCACTTAGCAATGCTCACACCCGAGCAACAAAAGATATATACGACATTAACCCACGCAATCAGTCAATATTACAATCATGAGCAAGATTAATTATAATCTTCAAGAAATCAAGGCAATAGCCTTTGATGTTGATGGTGTTTTATCCCCTTCAACTATTCCACTGGGAGCAGATGGCAATCCATCACGTATGGTCAACATCAAGGACGGCTATGCACTCCAACTAGCTGTAAAAAAGGGACTTAAGATAGCAATTATCACCGGAGCCAACTCACCTGCAATTGTCAAACGATTTAACGGCCTGGGTATCAGCGATGTATTCACAAAAGTCAGCGAAAAGCTACCGCTATTGCGCCAATGGATTTCAGATAACAAACTATCAGCCAACGAAGTAGCATTTGTGGGCGATGATATTCCCGACATTCAGTGCATGAAGACTGTTGGGCTGGCAATTGCGCCTGTTGATGCAGCAATTGATGTCAAGGCCATAGCTCACTACATCTCCCCGGTTCAGGGCGGTTATGGTGTTGGGCGTGATGTACTTGAAGAAATACTCAAAGCTAAAGGACTCTGGATGAGTTCGGCTGATGCATTTGGTTGGTAAATATTCGTTGTAAATAATTATGGACTACGACTTTAACTCACACAAGATACTCCTTGCAAGCAATTCTCCACGTCGCAGAGAGTTGCTCAAATTTATTGCGCCAAACTTTCAGATAGCCCCACCGGTTGACACCGAGGAGACATATCCCTCGACACTCAAGCCCGATGATGTTCCGGCATATTTGTCCAAACTCAAGGCTGCGCCATACCTCACAAACTTGGCCGATGACGAAATCCTCATCACCGCCGACACGGTAGTTATTTGCGATGACAAAATTCTCGGAAAACCGACAGACAACGCTGACGCATTCAATATGCTCAGGTTGCTATCAGGCAAGACTCATAAGGTAATTACCGGCGTTTCTATCAGTGCAAAAACCTCACAATCAACATTTTCAGTCACGACATTCGTAACTTTTGACCAGCTCAATGACGATGAGATAAATTACTACATTGACACATATCACCCACTCGATAAAGCCGGCGCATACGGCATCCAAGAATGGATTGGCGGCATAGGAATCACCAAAATTGAGGGATGCTACTATAATGTTGTTGGCCTACCGCTCAACGAGCTAAAAAGGCATCTCATTGAGTTTCAACGTGCTACAAAATAGCAGTAAAAAGAATTTCAAAAATATTTGCACAACTCATTAAAAGTGTATACCTTTGCACCCGTTGTGAATGCAACACAGCAACCACGGAGAGGTGGGTGAGTGGCTGAAACCACCAGTTTGCTAAACTGACGTAG
>CAYTFG010000018.1:0-25811 GCA_964436925.1 uncultured Bacteroides sp.
TAAAGATTGCAAAAGAAACGCGAATTGTAATTTGGAGCAACAAAAGAAAGAAAAAGAGTAAAAAATACACTCAAATGTTTGGTAGTTCCAAATATTCATTGTACCTTTGTAATACAAAATCACACGGTTCCTTGGCCGAGAGGTTAGGCGCCGGTCTGCAAAACCGTTTACAGCAGTTCGAATCTGCTAGGAACCTCAAAGAAGGAGCTTGAAGAAATTCAAGTTCCTTTTGCTTTATAGGTGATTGAGCGATGCGGATTTTGATAGAAATAATTTGCAAAATTGTTTCTCACTTAGTAACTTTGTAAAGTTATGATATACCTATACCGCATCTATCAACTATGTATTTGGGCACCGATTTTATTGGTAGCAACAGCACTTACCGCCATCATTACCGCATTAGGGAGCACGTTATTATCGGGCAGATGGTGGGGATATTATCCTGCGCACATTTGGGGAAAGCTATTTTGCCTGCTAACGCTGGTAAAAGTAGAAGTCAAAGGACAAGAGAATATCTCTAAGGACACCTCGTATGTGTTTGTGGCAAATCATCAGGGGTCATACGATATATTTGCGATATATGGCTGGCTGAATCACAATTTCCGATGGATGATGAAAAAGCCATTGGAACGCATTCCATTGGTGGGATATAGCTGTAAATGCGCCGGTCACATATTTGTGGACAATTCTTCACCAATAGCAATCAAGCGCACAATGGAAGACGCAGAGAAGCAACTCAGCGGAGGGATGTCGGTTGTAGTATTTCCCGAGGGTTCACGCACTTACAGCGGCAAGATGGGAAGATTTAAACGCGGAGGCTATCAATTGGCAATGGAATTTAAATTGCCTGTTGTCCCGATAACAATAGATGGAGCCTACGATGTGTTGCCACGCAAATCAAAATTGCCAAAGTGGGGCCACATCACATTGACAATACACAAACCAATAGTACCACCGGAAGAAGGACATGATTTGAAAGAACTAATGGATGAGTCATATAATGCAATCCATTCAGCCCTTCCGGCAAAATACCAATAAAAGATGACTACAACTTATTGTATAATCGTTGCAGCCGGCTCGGGAAGCCGATTTGGAGCAAATCTACCGAAGCAATTTTGCTTATTAAATGATTGTCCCGTCATCATTCACACGATAAACGGACTAAGAAAATGCCTACCCGACTGCCATTTGATATTGGTGCTCAATCCGTTATTTATGGATTATTGGAAAGAATTGTGTGAGAAATATGACATTGAATCGCCGGAAGTCGTAGCAGGTGGAGCTACTCGCTGGGAATCGGTAAAAAATGCCGTGTCGGTAATTCCTGATAGCGCCATGACAATTCTAGTACACGATGGCGCCCGCCCCATCATCAACAGCACAGTGGTGAATAATTTAATAACAGCACTTGATACTCACGTGGGAGCTATTCCGGCTCTTGCCGTTACCGACTCATTGAGGGAAGTCAATGACGACAACTCCAAGAGCGTGGCCATTGACCGCAGTCATTTTCGCTCGGTGCAGACACCACAAGCGTTTAGAGCCCAAGCTCATAAGAAAGCCTATGAGGCGCCATATCAGCCAACATTCACCGATGATGCATCAGTGCTGGAATCACAAGGATTTGATGACATAGCGCTGGTGGAAGGCGACCCGTTGAACATCAAGATAACCAATCCGCTAGACATAGAAATAGCATCGCTATACCTAAAACACTCCTAATGCAATCGCTAAGAAAACTAGACATAAAGTACCTTAAAGGCATAGGGCCACAACGTGCCGAGTTGTTGTCAAAACAGCTTGGCATAAAGACATACTATGACTTACTTTATCATTTTCCCACGCACTACCTCGACCGTTCATCAATATACAAGATACGCGAATTGAGCGGGGAAATGCCTAGTATACAATTGCAAGGGAGATTTATCACGTTTACGCCTCAAGGAGAAGGAGCGAAGTCGAGATTGGTGGGACTATTCACCGACGGAACTGCGACAATGGAAGTCGTGTGGTTCAACCGTATAAAAGCCATCAAAGAAAGCTATCACACCGGAACAGAATACATATTATTTGGCAAGCCGACGCAATTTAACGGGCATTGGAGCATGGTACACCCCGAAGTGGACACACCGACGTCAGTGCGCGCTACTCAAGGATTTAGAGGTGTCTACCCATTAACCGATGTTTTGAGGAACAAGGGAATTGGGTCGCGCCAAATTTTCACCTGGGTACAAACGATACTCGCCAAAGTAAATCAAATACAAGAAACGTTGCCTCAATATCTTATTGAAAAGCAGCATTTAATGCCGCTGAAAGATGCGTTGGTAACGATTCACAATCCCAAAGATAATCAATCACTTCAAAAGGCAAAACTAAGGCTGAAATTTGAGGAATTGTTCTTCATTCAGCTTAATATGTTGAGATATTCACGCGGAAGAAAAGCAGTGTCAAACGGCTTCTATTTTCCACGCATAGGTCAATACTTCAACAATTTTTATTCTCAATGTCTACCGTTTGAACTCACAGGCGCTCAAAAGCGTGTAATTAAAGAAATACGCGCCGACATGGCAACAGGTCACCAGATGAACAGATTGCTGCAAGGTGATGTGGGTAGCGGGAAAACACTTGTGGCGCTATTGACAATGCTTATAGCGCTCGATAACGGCACACAAGCGTGCTTGATGGCGCCGACAGAAATATTGGCGACGCAGCACTACGAAACGATATCGAAAATGGTGGCGCCAATAGGCATAAATGTAAAGCTGTTGACCGGCTCAATACGCAAAAAACAGCGCGATATCATTCATGAGCAACTAATGGACGGTTCGTTGCATATACTCATTGGTACTCATGCGGTTATTGAGGATAATGTTGAATTTAAAAATTTGGGGTTTGTTGTGATTGACGAGCAACATCGTTTCGGAGTAGCACAAAGAGCGCGACTGTGGAAGAAGAATACCACCCCACCCCATGTCCTTGTAATGACCGCAACGCCCATTCCCAGAACATTGGCAATGACGGTATATGGCGACCTTGATGTGTCAATCATCGATGAGTTACCACCGGGCAGAAAGCCTGTTATCACATTGCTGCGTACCGATGAGCAGCGATGGCAAGTGTATCGTTCAGTGGGGATGCAACTCAAGGCAGGACGTCAAGTGTATATCGTCTACCCCCTGATTGAAGAAAACGAGAAGCTAGACCTGAAGAGCTTGGAAGAAGGCTATGAATTGATACGCGAGACATTTCCAATGTACCGCGTGGCGTATGTTCACGGCAAAATGAAGCCGTCAGAAAAAGATTATCAAATGAATCTTTTTGCCAATCATGAGGCAGATATACTCGTGGCCACAACCGTTATTGAAGTGGGTGTGAATGTGCCAAATGCGACAACAATGATTATTGAAAATGCCGAGCGATTTGGATTGTCACAGTTGCACCAGCTCAGAGGACGCGTGGGGCGCGGTGGCGGACAAAGTTATTGCATACTCATGAGCAAGCACCAGATAGCCAAGGAGACACGCCAGCGCCTGGAAATAATGACATCAACGACCGATGGCTTTGTGGTGGCTGAGGCCGACTTGAAAATGCGTGGTCCCGGTGATATCGAAGGTACAATGCAAAGCGGCATCGCGCTGGATTTGCACATAGCCAACCTTGCTACCGACGGACAAATAATACAATTGGCGCGCGACGCAGCCGATGATGTGCTGAATCTCGACCCTGAATTGTCATCACGAACAAACTATATACTGAAAAAACAGCTTGAGGTTCTGTATAACAAGACTATAGATTGGAGCAGAATCTCATAACAAAAAGCGTACCTAAGTTAATGAGATTAGCATTAATTTACATTTTTAACTAGGCATCATAAAAACATGTTTTACAACATATTTTGGGTTTATTCACTGATACACAGCGCTTTATATGTGTTTAGTTAACTTAAAAACGTTAATTTCACAAAAATACTTTCAAGTTATTTCTTTTTTAGGAGAAAAAGTTGTAAATTTGAGAATCAGCCAATGGAAATTTTAATAAACTTAAATTTATGCATTGGTTTTAACATGAAATTGATAACATTTTTATTAACCCTATAATTGTAGTGCAGCAAATTCTACTAATTAGGAATTATGCGAGCTACAATCAAGACTCTCTTTTTAATATAATGCCAATATCAACAATTAAAAAAGTCACCTGCACACTAGCACTTGCAATGCTAACAATACTGCCCGCAATGGCGCAGAAGACTTATCGACTACCAGGACAGCACAATGCCGAACATCAAGACCTCATCGCAGGTCAAATGAACATGAAAGACCAAATCAAAGTCGATAATACACAGAAATATCTAGACGAGCTATTCGCAGAAGAAGAAGAGCCCGAATTTGATATATATACCGAAGGCTGGGACAGCCAATATGTCAACTGCTATCAAGGCGCAAATGTGCCACAAACACAAGTGATTGACGTAACAAACTATGCAATGCCCCACCCCGGCTACCTCACCTCACCATACGGATATCGCCAACGCTTCAAAAGAATGCATAAGGGCGTAGATATCAAGGTAAATATTGGTGATACAATTCGCGCAGCATTTGACGGACGCATCAGATTGACAAAATATGAAGCAAAAGGTTATGGATACTATGTAGTGGTTCGCCACGGCAATGATTTGGAAACCGTTTACGGTCACCTTTCAAGATTCTTAGTTAAGCCTAACCAATATGTAAAAGCCGGAGATCCTATCGCACTCGGTGGTAGCACCGGACGTTCAACCGGTCCGCACCTCCACTTTGAGACACGCTTCATGGGATATGCAATCAACCCATGCGCAATCTTTGACTTTGCAAGTCAAACAACACATACCGACTACTACACATTTGATAAGCGTACATATCAACAAGCTCGTGACTTCTCACCTGCAGCAAACCAAGCTTATCAACGTGAATATATGCAAACTTACGGCAACCGCTCAACAGCAAGCTCATCACGAGACAAGAACTCAAGCAAAGGCAACAAGAGCTACACCGTGAAGAAGGGTGATACACTCAGCAAGATTGCATCTCGCAACGGAACAACCGTGCAAAAGATTTGTAAGCTTAACGGCATCAAATCATCAGCAACGCTCAATCCGGGCAAGAAAATCAAAGTTAGATAATCATTATCATAATAAATATTGCACTGAAGAAAGTCACTCGATAGTGGCTTTCTTCTTTTTTTAGGGCTAATCTAAAAGGATATTCAGCGGTTTTTATTAATTTTGCCTTCAAATATTACTCAAAATTATGAACAAAGGTTTTATACGCGTAGCGGCAGCAATACCCACCGTAAATGTGGCAGACTGCACATCAAATACTAAATCAATAATAGGCATTTGCAACGAGCTTGACAAGGAAGGCGTTCAACTGGCCGTATTCCCCGAAATGTCAATCACAGGATATACCTGCGCTGACCTTTTTCATAATAGTACATTATTGGCAGCAGCAAATGAATCGTTGGCCGAACTGGCTGACGCGACAAAAGATTTAGACATGGCAATAATCGTGGGCGCTCCCGTGGAGCACAACAATACGCTTTATAATTGTGCTATTGCGATTGCCAAAGGGCGCATCATTGCTGCAGTGCCCAAAACTTATTTGCCCAACTATAACGAGTTCTACGAAAAACGTTGGTGGGCCTCAGGTGCCGACATCGACGAGCTTGTTGACATAGCAAATGAGCAAGACGTTGTGTTGTGCAAAAATCAGCTCATTGAGGTTGGTGGCGTGAAAGTGGGCATAGAAATATGCGAAGACTTGTGGACACCTATTCCACCGTCATCCCACTCGGCATTGGCAGGAGCCCAAATAATAGTAAATCTATCGGCATCAGATGATCTTATCGGTAAATATGATTATCTGAAGCAATTAATAGCACAGCAATCGGCACGATGTGTATGCGGATATGTGTATGCCAGCGCAGGCTACGGCGAATCATCTACCGACTTGGTATTTGACGGCAAAGCATTGATTTATGAAAACGGGACAAAGTTAGCAGCCAACAGACGATGGAATTCAACCGAGCAATACTCAATTGCCGACATTGACATTGACGCAATCAATCGCGACCGTAAGCATTTAGGTTCATTCCACGACTGCGCAAACGAAGAAAATAAGGGCACAAAATTCTATACCAATCCTTCATTTATCACGCTAGCCGAAACCACAGAGCTAAGACGAATTGTCAATCCACGTCCGTTTGTACCAAGTGACGACAATGCACTGAACGAACGTAGCGAAGAAATCATCAATATCCAAGTGGCCGGTCTTGCCAAGAGACTAGACTTTACTCACTGCAAAAGCCTTGTAGTGGGCATTTCAGGCGGTTTAGACTCAACATTAGCGCTATTGGTAGCGACTAAAGCATACGACAGATTGGGGCTCGACAGGAAAGGTATTATCGGTGTAACGATGCCCGGATTTGGGACAACGGGACGCACATACAACAATGCTATTGAGATGATGAAGTCACTCGGCGTGACAATCAAGGAAATTTCAATTGTGGATGCCGTAAATCAACATTTCAAAGATATAGAACACGACTCGTCAATTCACGATGTAACTTACGAAAACTGCCAAGCGCGCGAACGTACACAGTTATTGATGGACATCGCCAACAAAATGGGTGGAATGGTTCTTGGCACAGGTGACTTGTCGGAATTGGCTCTCGGTTGGGCTACATATAACGGCGACCATATGTCAATGTATGGTGTCAATGCAGGTGTGCCCAAAACGCTTGTAAAATATCTTGTGAGATGGTTTGCGTTGAATGCTGACAGCAAGACAGCAGCAATTTTATATGATATCATAGATACACCTATCAGCCCCGAATTGATTCCGGCTGATGAGAATGGAAATATCAAGCAAAAGACCGAAGATTTAGTAGGCCCATACGAGCTACATGACTTCTTTTTGTATTATACGCTGAGATATGGATTCTCGCCCAAAAGGATATATTTCTTGGCACAAAACGCATTTAAGGGTTCATACGATACCGACACAATTAAGAAGTGGATACGCATCTTCTTCCGTCGCTTCTTTGCACAGCAATTTAAGCGCTCATGTCTACCTGACGGACCGAAGGTGGGAAGTGTGTGTCTATCGCCAAGAGGAGACTGGAGAATGCCTTCAGATGCATCCTCAGCGCTATGGTTGAAAGAATGTGACGAACTTTAATTAATTGAATTATTGCTCCAAGCTTCAGTTTCCTCGGCAATCTCAGGAATTGTCGAGGATTTATAATGTGGGTCAAGACCTTTGCGGAGTTGAGCACGATAATCCTTGAGGCATTTTACAGCATATTTGCCGAGGAGGACAATGGCAGCTAAATTGCAAATGGTCATCATCGCCATAGTGATATCGGCCAAGCCCCACACCATCTCCAGCGATGCGATTGAGCTGGCAAATACTACAACGGCCGCAATTAAGCGATAGCTGTAAATCAATTTCTTACTTTGCTTTATAAATAGGAGGTTAGTCTCGCCATAATAGTAATTGGCGATAATACTGGTAAATGCGAAGAAAAAGATTGCGACGGACACAAATGTGGAGCCAAACGAGCCTGGCAATTGAGAATCAATGGCGCGTTGAGTCAATGCAATACCGTCAATGTCACCGCCTTGGTAAACGCCCGAACACAAGATGATAAAAGCTGTTGCGGTACACACAAACAGAGTATCAGTGTAGACACCTAAGGCCTGGATTAAGCCTTGCTTAACGGGGTGAGAAACCGATGCAGTAGCGGCAGCATTAGGAGTTGAACCTTCGCCGGCCTCATTAGAAAACAATCCGCGTTTTACGCCCATAATTATTGCCATACCAAGAGAACCGCCAAGGGCTTGATTCACACCGATAGCATTTTCCACTATCAACGCGATAATGCTCGGAAGCTTTGTAATATTCATTGCTATGATGACAACAGCGAGCAAAATATATGCGATGGCCATAAACGGCACAACCCATTGACTAAACTTAGAAATACTCTGCACGGAGCCCCATATAACCGCTAGCATCAGAATTGTAATTACTAATCCCGATATCCATCTTTCGATGCCAAAAGAATGATTAAATGCATCGGCAATTGTATTGGCTTGGACAGTACAATAAGCAAGTCCAAAAGTCAAGGTGATGAGTATGGCAAATAAGATAGCCCACGCTTTATTATGCAAGCCTTTGTAAATATAATAAGCAGGACCGCCACGGAATGAGCCTTCGCCCTTAACCTTGAACAATTGAGCTAATGTAGATTCTACAAAAGCGCTGGCACCGCCAATGAGAGCAATCATCCACATCCAGAACACAGCACCGGGACCGCCGACAGCTACAGCAGTTGCCACACCGGCCATATTGCCTGTACCTACACGACTTGCAATGGACAATGTAAATGCTTGGAAAGAGCTGATAGCCTTCTCTCCATCGTGGCCATGAGCATTATGTTTTTTACCTGATTTAAATAGCAATTTAAACATTTCACCGACCATGCGAAACTGCACAAATCGCAATTTTACAGTGAAATAGATTCCACAAATCATCAACAATGAAACCAAGACATAATCAGTGAGGACACCGCTGATGGCATCAATAATTGATTGGGCAGTTTGTTGTATTGTCATCAAAATCATAGTATCACACGAATGTAAATTATAAATTAGTAAATATTATTCTCTGGAAGAAGGCTGAATCATGAGCCAATCACTGCTTTGCTCATTGGTTACAGCTGCAGGTTCCTGTTGTTGAGCCGGAACGGTATCACCTTGTTCATCATCCTTTTTCTTGGGAACAAAGAAACGGAACATACGGTCAAAGTCACGTTTAAATACGAGTCCGACGCCTTGAGTGGTTTGGGCTGTGCGCACATAATAATTTTGGTCATTATAGCGGTTATAAGCCTTCAAACGCCATGTTCCTCGACGATTCAACAGATATTCTATATCGAAGTCGCCAACAAATTGGTTTGTATTTAATGACTTGTCACGATAGCCAAAGTTACCGTTAAATAACAAGCGATTATTCAACAACGTACTTGACAAAGCGACATCAACCTCAACATCAGAAAAGTCACCACGGTCACTTCGCAAGTTAGGTGCGATGCTCCAATTCTCACTCAATTGTCCCAACATACTACTCAATTGAGAGGCAATTGTAGATGAAGCGACAGAGAATAGTTCATTACCCTTAGTCGTTGTCATATAATCAGGAGTATAGAATCTATTTAATGCCAACAAATAAATAATCTGACGGTTCATCATTTCCTCAGTGCTGACAATTGAGCGTACCTTACGGTAAGTATCTTGAGTCAATGTCGGGAATTCCAAGTCAAATGAAATATCGGGTTGGCGCATATCCCCTTGAGCCATCAGTAAGGCGTGGACAGGGACATTTGTACGGTTCAAATCTTTATCTTGGAGGAATGATTCATCAAGGTCACTCAGGTTGGCATTTACTGAATACACGGCCTGAATGTCAAGCTGAGCCGAATAAGGGTCGCCATGGAAAGCGATTGAGCTACCGGGCTTAATGGTAAAGTCCTTGATAATGATGTCTTGCAACGTGAAGTTGTAGCTACCCTTGTCGAGGGTGTAAGTTCCATACATCTTCAAGTCTTCGTTGCCCGACTCATAGGTCAAGCGCAAGTTCCCCGAGCCGTTAGCTTTGATTCTATCACCACCTATCGGGTCCATAACGAGAATCATTTGAGCTTCGGGAGTCACATCAACTTGTATCTTCATGTTATACAATGACGGTTCATCCTCTTGCTCGGAAGCCACACGAGATTGGTATTCTTTAACAACCAATGGGATGTCATCAACTTCGGTAATGGAGTCTACAATTTCAGTTATCTCACGATTTCGGAAGGTAATGAATGAGTATTCACTGGCTTCCTCCATATCAGAAATTACAAAAGTAAACACCGACTGAGGTGCTGTGGTCATGTTCACGTCAATATTGACAACGCCCGGCTTTCCATTGATAAATGCAGAACCGTTACCAAAGATGCGGCCGTACCATATAGGGTTATTCTTTGCCGTGGTATCATAGCTCAAGAAGTTACGAGCATCAGTTACCGCAAAATCAAATACAGGAGCTTTAAAGAACGTGTGTTCAACACGGCCATTAAGCTTGGCGGTGTGACCATATTGGTCATAGATGGTGACATCCTTGAGCGAAATCAATCCGGGGCTCAAGTGAATGCGTTCATTCTTAGCTGTGTAATAACTGTTGGTGAAATCAATCTTGATTTTCAAATCATCAGCAGTAATATCGCCTTCCAAGTCGATGTACTTGAATGTACCGAACAAATGGGCAGTACCGCTGGCTTCTCCGCTGATGTCGCTGGTAAATGCGTCCATAAACGGTTTCATAAATCCGACGTTGACGTGGTCAGCTTCAAAATAGATATCCAGAGCTTCTTCGGCAGGAGTTATGCTACCGTAAATGTGAGATTTACGTCCAAATTGTTGAGCGATTTTAGCATCTAAGACAAATGCTTCATTATCGTTATCCCAATGGCTGGTAATATCAGCATCGCCGATGACAGTGCGATTGTAACTGATGTTATCGACGTGGAGGTTATCAGTGAGAATGTTAGGCGTCTTACTAAACAAATTGCTTGCATAGAAAGTACCTGTGGCTTGACCGCCAATCATCGCCTTATCAATTTCGAGAGTTTCAAAAATCTCAATAAGATTTACATTTCTCAAATCAACGACCAATTTATCATCGGGATTAGACGAAGCGACACCGTTTATGCGAATATACTGCGACGGCGTTGCCAAGGCAAAGTTCTGTAAATCGACGTCTTTCTTAGAATATATGATTCGAGAAGTCAATATTGACCACACAGTTTCACCGAATGTAATTTCGCCGGGATTAAAATCAATGATAGCTCTGAAATCGGAGTCTTCATCACGGTCCAATAATGTTGAGAAATTGATGCTACCATTGATGGGGATAGCACGTTCAATCATCCAATCGAGGTTGGTGTCAATGCGGTTATCGGCACCATTACAGTTCAAAACGAGTGACATATTGCCCTTCTTGGTTGGCATCTGAGTCGTGGCATACAGCAGTCCGCTATCCTCTTCACCGTCAACATTCAAATGTAAAACCGTATTTTCAATAATCTTATCACCCTGCTGCAAATAAGGGGCATCAACGGTACATTCCATTTTGTGACTGTAATTATCCAAGCCGCCGGTTATTGAGACCGGATAGATTACTTTAACCGGGATATTCAAGAAATCGCCGAGATTTTCAGCATTTGAGAAAGTGAAGTCAAAAGTAAAATTATTTTGATGCAAATTATTTTCCAAGTTATCAATGCCACGGCGCTCAGCCTTATCAAAATAAGCCGGGAAAACGTGAGAAAGGATGTCCTTAAATGTCAACGGCAATGTTGTAAATGAATATTCACCCGTAACCGAGCCATTTAAGAAATCAGATGTTACATCAATGCGTCGTTCAGTATTGTCACGAGTGGATTCAACATCAAAATGGTGGAGCAACAAGCCATCGCCTTCTTCATTTATAAAGCTGAAATTATCAAGAGAGACATATCCATCAATGCAATCCAAGTCCTTGCCGGATATATCGGCCGATAACTTTCCAGCCAACCAATATCCCGGATATTTATCAATCAAGTTCAACTTTTCAGGGAATAGATGTCGCAAATCGACGTCGAGTTTTAGACTGGGGTCTGCCTTATCCAACAACGCCTCGGCATCCAACTGAATACTACCGAAGTCGTCATTCAAATCAAGCGCCAAGGTCGCTAAATCATCATCCAATTGGAGTGTTGACTTAATATCTTTGTAGGTATAATCGCGATAGGTCAATTCAGCGATGTCAGTATTTATGCTACCGTTGGCCTTCTTATCTTTTATCTGTGTGTCAAAGCCAATTTGAGCTACCAATTTGCCCAATCGAGAATCGGGTAAGAATGTGCTTAAATCAAAGCCGGATGTTTTCACCTCTCCGGTCAATTGAATAGGCGAATTTTTGCTCGGACGAGCGTAATCAACATCAAGGTTCACATCCCCCGGGGCTATTGAAAGTCCGCCAAGGAAAGAAGCCTCTTGTTGCGAGCCGTTGAGCTCACCGGTAAAGAGGATATTGCCTGATTTATTTATTAGATTGACAACCTTATCAGAGACTTGATTGAAATTTGAGCTTATCAATCGGGCAACTTGCGGGCCATTGGCTTGCAACAAGAATTGCAACTGCTCAGCTTTTATATCATCAGTCTTTGTAAGATTAAAGACTTCGCCCTTGATGTCAATATTAAATGATTTAGCCTCATCAACGACTTCAAATTTCTTGATATTCAAATCATCGGCAACACCCGAGAGCTCAATATTGACATTTACAGGTGTGTTTAATTCGCTCAAGAACGGTGCAAAAGCCTTTAAATCGCTCGGAGTCACATAGCTACCTTGTTTAAGCTGAAAATCGACCGGAATGGCTCTGCCATATTGCTTCAATTCGTCCTTGGTTTGATATTCAGCCAACAAATCTCCCACTTCAATATGGCTTGACGGCAATTCAACCGTTAAGTCTTTTACTGCGAGCGACTTATCAGTAAAGAGTACGTGAGTAGAAAGATTTTTCAGCGAGAAGCCCGACTTTTCGTTGAATTTCAATGTACTGAGTTCAATGTCAAAATCATCATTTTTTATTCTCGCCAAATGTGCATCAATGTCTAAATCAGAGATTGCCAAGTGATTCACGTCAAAACGTGCTTGACCCTTTGTCGGCAAAGACTTTATATCATAACTGATTTTTGAATCGCGCACTACGACCATATTCAGTTTTAAATCAAACTTTGTGGGTGGTTTAGTCTTGTCCTTCCCTTGCAAATGTTCGATAATATTGGCGATATTTAGCGGTGAGTCAGGAGTTTTCTTGTATAATTGTGCATCCAACCCCTCTATACGAGCAAAATCAATAACAATTTTCTTATCGAGGAGCAGCCTTGTCATGTCAATTCCGGCGCCAAGTTCATCAACTTTTACGGCCTCATAATTGTAATCATCCTCAATAATTACATCTCCAATAACGACTCTGTTGAAAGGATGGAATTTAAAGTATCCAACCGAAACTTTAGTTCCAAGTAATTGAGTCAACTGCTCTTCCCCAACAGATTTCAAACGAGCTTGAGCCCAATCGGTTGACAGCAAAACATATAGCGCTATCGGCACCGCAACAACCAATGCCAATAGCGAAAGTATTACCGCTCGTATAATTATATAAGATTTTGTCATATAGCTTTGGAGACACAAAATTACGGAAAAACTTTCAGATTCATACCATAAACAATTAACAAATTAAGCGCCAATCGCTAGCAAAAGCGCTAAACACCAAACGCCCATAAGCCAATAGCGAGAAGAGCGGGCAAAGTAAGAATTAACTTTTAGATATAATAGATGTAACAAATGTTTCGTAAATTAAAAAATATGTAGTAACTTTGCACCGAGAAGTGCGATGTTAAGAATTTGAATTCAAAGCATTTAAAAAATCGCATAATCAATCAATAAAATAAAGAAGCTTTAGACTAGGTGATTATTTATTATGTAATATCAATCAATTCATCAGCTAAATGCGCATTTATCAGACACATATATACAGAATAAGCAGAATACTTGAATTATAACAAACAAAAAGAAACAATAGCGACATGCGAATTAAATCATTAATGATCGGTGCAATACTAGCGTTAGGTATTACTTCATGTTCGACACCAAAAGACATCACATACATCCAAGATGTAAATGAAGGGACACATATAAATGTTCCAAACTATTTAGACATTAAAGTTCAACCCGAAGATAAAATTTCAATCATTGTATCTTCAAAAGATGCACAGCTAGCCAGCCTTTTCAACCTAGTGCAAACTAACAACCGCATTGGCCACAGCACTACATCAAATACCAGCACAAACGGTAATACATTAGCATATACCGTATCAAAATATGGTAATATCACCTTCCCTGTTCTTGGTGAAATCCATGTTGCAGGAATGCGTCGTGAAGAAGTTGCTGACTATATACAGAAAGAGCTTATCAGCCGTAACCTTGTAAAAGACGCCATCGTTACAGTTGAATTTACCAATACCGGTGTTACAGTGCTTGGTGAAGTTGGTAAACCGGGTAAAGTGTACATTGACCGCGACCACATGACAATTCTTGAAGCTATTGCACAAGCCGGAGATTTGACCATCAGCGGTATGAGAAAGAATGTGCTTGTTCAACGTGAAGAAAATGGAGCGCCAACATTCTATCGCATAGACCTCACTGATGCAAATAGTGTTTATTCATCACCAGCATATTATTTGCAACAAAATGATGTGATTTATGTAGAGCCTAACGACATGAAGAAACGTACTACCGTCGTTAATGGTAACAACTCGTTATCACCGTCATTCTGGATTTCTATAGCATCATTTGTTACCACATTAATGGTTCTTATATTCTAAGTAAATATTCTATTAAGTAATGACCACTGAAGCTAATAATACTCAACAGCAACAAGGACAGCAAGATGACATCCTGAAGATTAGGGATTTACTCTATATGTGCTTGTCAAAATGGTATTGGTTTATACTATCAATTGCCATTTGTCTAGGTATTGCAGTGTTGTATATCCTACGCACACCTGAGGTTTATACACGCGAGGCTGCGATATTAATCAAAGAAGATAGCAACGGTAAATCGATTGGTGACGGAAGCGCATTCTCAGGCTTGGGATTGTTCTCAAACAACACAAACGTCAGCAATGAAATACTTTCAATCACATCACCGGCAGTAATGCTGGAAGTTGTGAAGCGACTAAATCTTGATGTAAACTACTCATCGGCAGGTGCATTCCATGATGTAACTCGTTATGGTCGCAATCTCCCGGTTGAAATACGATTCCTTGACCTTGAAGATACTCAAAGCGCATCACTATTGATGAAAGCGACAGGAATCAGTGAAGTGGAATTATCACACTTTGCATCAAATAGCGCTACAGAACAGATACCTGAAGACAAGAAAATCAAAGTAAAGCTTCACGGTAACGACACAATTAAGTCTCCGCTTGGACGATTGTTGGTGAAAGCCAATCCAAAATATAACGGCGATATGCGCGAAACTGTGGATATCAATGTTTATCGTGCTGACCTCTATGGCACAAGCTCATCTTACGGTGGTCGTGTTACTGCATCACTTGCTAATGATTATTCTTCAGTTATCAAGCTAGTGACCAGCGATGTTTCTATTGACCGCGCTGAAGACTTACTTGGAACAATCATCACTGTGTACAATGAGAATTGGGTGAACGACAAAAACCAAATTGCGATTTCAACTTCAAACTTTATCAACGAACGTCTTGGAGTGATTGAGCAAGAACTTGGTAGCGTAGACTCAGATATCTCATCTTACAAGTCAGAGCACTTGGTACCTGATGTTAATGCAGCTTCAAATCTATATTTGAATCAAGCAACCAAAGCATCAGATGCTGTCCTCAATCTTAACAACCAACTTTCAATGGCACGTTACATCCGCAACTACTTGTCAAACGATGCTAACTACCATTCAGTGTTACCTGCAAATACCGGTATCGAGGATATCGACTTTGAATCTCAAATTTCAGCTTACAATAAGCGACTTCTTGAGCGTAACAACTTGGTTGCAAACTCATCAGAAGCTAACCCATTGGTTATTGATATCGACAATGAGTTGGTGGGTATGCGTCAAGCAATTATCCAATCAATTGACAACCAAATTGTCAGATTGAACACATCAATGCGCTATATGCAATCTTCACAAGCTGCATCAACCGCACGCATTGCTGCAAACCCAACTCAAGCAAAATACCTATTGAGCGTAGAACGTCAACAGAAAGTTAAGGAATCACTTTACTTGTATCTACTACAAAAACGTGAGGAAAATGAGCTTTCTCAAGCATTTACCGCTTACAATACTCGATTGATGACACCACCATCAGGAGCAATGACACCTACAGCACCTCTTAAATCAAAAATCATGATGATTGCATTTGTCATTGGTCTTCTCATTCCTATCGGTATCATCTTCTTGCGCGAAAGCTTCAACACTCGTGTGCGTGGACGTAAAGATATTGAATCTCTCACATTGCCATTTGTCGGTGAAATTCCATTGAGCTACAGAAAGGCTAAAGGATTTGATCGTCTCCGCAAGAAAAAGGTTACAGAGACCAGAGAAATCAAGGTTAAGCCTCACGGACACAATGTTATCAATGAAGCATTCCGTGTGATACGTACCAACTTGGAATTCATGACTCGTACCGAAGGTGGTTCAGGTGGTCGCGTAATCATGTTGACATCAGCTAACCCGGGTTCAGGTAAGACATTCATCACAATGAACTTGGCAGTATCATTGGCAATTAAGGGCAAGAAAATTCTAGTATTAGACCTTGACTTGCGTAAAGGTTCTCTATCAGAATTTGTTGGTTCACCTGACCACGGTATGACCGACTACCTCATTGGACAACGCTCACTTGATAATGCAATTATCAAAGATGCTTGCGACACTCCGGGACTTGATTTTATCCCGATGGGCGTTATTCCACCGAACCCTGCAGAATTGCTCTATAGCCCGAGACTATCAGAATTGATTAGCGATATGCGCACCAAATATGACTACATTCTCATTGACTGTCCTCCTGCTGAAGTTGTTGCTGATGCTCAAATCATCAACTCTTATGTAGACATGACATTGTTCATTATCCGCGCAGGATTGTTTGAACGCTCTATCCTTCCTGATATTCAACAATTCTATGACTCAGGCCGCTACAAGAATCTAGCCATCATCTTGAATGGTACAGAAAATACCTCTCACGGATATGGTTATGGAAAATATGGCTATGGTTATGGATACGGTTACGGATATGGCTATGGCTACGGTAACAAAAAAGGAAAAGAAGAAGAATAGTTCTTTCTAAATCATAGAATATTAGAGGATTGTCTTGATGGGCAATCCTCTTTTTTTGTGGGTTGAACATATAGATGTCATTGGTGGTTATAAGGTAAAACACTAATTATCAATGGCAACTAAATTACAATTGTTTCTATCGCTTCTTCTAATTAATTGCTTGGGTACACGAGCCTCGGCAAATAGTAATCTTGACCAATTAGTAGCCGGGCTTGAGGGCATTAAGAGCTACAATAGCAAGGCAACTTTTGAAGTACTTATTCCACAATCCTCAGAACCAATTGTTTATGAGTTGTCACTAACTGCTAATGACAACGGCAACGACAATTTATCGCCATGCGATTATATCGTCGAATGGACTATAAACGGCGGGGAGTCAGACAGTTCGGGATTTTCAGCATATCACAATGGCAACCACTACCGATATCGGGGAAACAAACTGCTGGAATATCACGTGGAGTGGGATTCAATTCCGTTCAGAAGCGACAACATAGCTCAGGGAGTGCAAAACCAAGCTCTATTTGTCAAATATCTGCCGGCAAACCTTGCAGAACACATCAAGAGAATATCCAATGACACAACTTACTATATTTCAACCGGATTTATAAATGCTTCAAAAGACCATTCAGCAATTGTGGTCAAAGGGACTCACACAATTGCAGATGTTGTCTGTGAGGAATTTGAATATGTTTTTGACAGAAAAACAGCACTGCCGATAAGGATTCACATCGAAAGTAATCCTGCATCAATAAGCGAACAAACAATCGACGTCAAATACAGCGATTCAATGACCGATGTAGATGTGCCGATAACCGATGAAGCGCTGATGGAGTCCTACCCTATCGTGTTTGAGAAATATCGTCAATGTAATTACCACATCAAGAATTTAATAGGCGAAATTCTTCCCGAATTTTCGGCGCAAACGATTGGAGGCTCCCACTATTCATTCAAGAAAGGCGATACGCTAAATTCACCGACAATGTTTGCCGTTTTAGATACCAAAAGCGAATATTCCAAGCGGATAATCAGCAACATAAGGCTGGCTTACCAAAATATGCCGTTTGAAAGCAAAATTGTGTGGATATTCTCAGAAAACGACAAGCGTGATATATTGAAAACGATTGACCAACAGCTCAATAACGAAGAAATATACATAAACAGCCACTCATTTATTCAAAAGTGTGGCATAACAAGCACTCCAACGACAATACTAGCAAATCGCAATGGTAAAATCATAGACGTAATCATCGGATTTTCAAAGGATTTGCCATCAATAATTACACAAAATTTATCTATGGCAATAAACGATAAAAACTAAAATTATGGAAACACTATTTTTCAAAGGGAAACAAGTGCACACGTCAGGCACAATGCCCAAAGTGGGAGAAAAAGCGCCTTGTTTTACGCTGGTTGACAAGGATTTAAAGGAGATTAGATGTATTGACTACAAAGGGAAAAACATCGTGCTCAACATTTTTCCGAGTCTTGACACTGATGTGTGCGCAGCGTCGGTCAGGCGATTCAACCTTGAAGCATCAAAGCTGGATAACACAGTAGTCATTTGTGTTTCAATGGATTTACCATTTGCAGAACAACGATTTTGCGAAATAAACGCTATAAACAACGTCATTATTGCCTCGGCATTCCGTTCACCGCTATTCAGACAAAAATATGGATTGCTAATGGTTGACGGACTTTTGGCAGGATTATTGGCACGTTGCGTAATTATCATCAATCCCGAGCGAGAGATTGTATATCGAGAATTTGTGGAAAACATAGAGCAAGAGCCCAACTATTCAGAAGCGATGGAGGCATTAATGCAATTGAACCGTACATAAAACACACGGTCATGCATAATTTATGGGTATTTTAATGCAAAAATGAGTAAATAATTTGCAAATTATAATTTTTCGAAGATTTTTTCTTTCAAATCGTTGGATAATTAAAAAGTAATGTATAAATTTGTGATATGAATAAGTCAAGACAACATAATCGATATTGGTGGCGCCCACAGTATAAAAAATACGGTGGCTCACCGACATTGTAATGTTACTTAATTTATTCCATGTTTATTATCTCTTACACACAATGTCACTTAAGCTGATTACTTTTCATTTGATAACTACCTATCAGGCCACCAAGTACTAACAAACATGGTGGTCTGATTCTTTTTTTTAATATCTATAACGATGAAACAATTTTTGAATAAACTTCCTGTTGATGAGCGAGGTTTTTACGGAAAATTTGGCGGGGCATATATCCCCGAGATTTTATACAAGAATGTGCAGAACCTCAAGGAGGCCTATTATCACTATATTGCTGACTCCAAATTCAATAAGGAATTTGACGAGCTGCTAAAAAACTATGTAGGACGCCCGTCACCGCTATATCTAGCGCCACGATTAAGCGAATACTACAAGACAAATATTTATCTTAAGCGCGAAGACTTGAACCACACGGGCGCGCATAAAATCAATAATGCCATCGGTTCGGCACTTCTGGCTAAGCGCATGGGAAAGAAGCGCATAATCGCAGAAACGGGAGCCGGACAACATGGAGTAGCAACGGCAACAGTGTGTGCGCTCATGGGGCTTGAATGTATAGTCTACATGGGTGCGGTTGATGTTGAGCGACAACAGCCCAACGTAGAGCGTATGAAAATGCTTGGCGCAAAGGTTGTTGCTGTCACCTCAGGCAACAAGACGCTCAAAGACGCTACTAATGAAGCCATTAGAGACTGGTGTTGCAATCCTTCCGACACATTTTACATCATAGGCAGTACAGTTGGTCCCCACCCCTACCCCGAGATGGTTGCACGTTTTCAATCGGTAATCAGTAGCGAAATCAGAGTGCAACTTAAGGAGCAATTGGGCCGAGAGCTACCCGATTATGTTATCGCGTGTGTTGGTGGAGGAAGTAATGCAGCAGGTGCATTCTACCACTTCATTGATGAGCCATCGGTAAAACTAATCGCAGCAGAGGCAGCCGGCCACGGCATTGACTCAGGCGAGAGCGCTGCAACGATACATCTTGGCAGAGAAGGAATTATCCACGGGTCACGCACACTAGTCATGCAAACCGAGGACGGTCAAATAACCGAGCCTTATTCAATTTCGGCAGGGCTTGATTATCCCGGCATCGGCCCGCTTCATGCGTTTTTAGCATCGTCGGGACGTTCTGAAGTGTTGGCAATAACTGATGAACAAGCACTTAGAGCAGCATACCGATTGACAGCGTTAGAAGGAATAATTCCTGCGCTTGAATCGGCACACGCACTGGGAGTACTTGACCAAAAGCAGTTCAAAGCCGATGATATAGTCGTGCTAAACGTCTCAGGGCGAGGCGATAAAGACATGGCTACATATTTGCGTTATAGAGAAAAAATCACAATCTAAGATAAAGAATAATCATGAAATTCAAATTAAAGACAATAACACGCACCATCCCGGCCGATATGGAAACTCCGGTTGCTATTTATCTGAAAATACGCGACTTATTCCCAAAATCGGCGCTATTGGAGAGCTCAGACTATCACACAAACCATGGTTCGGTATCACTCATCGGTATTGAGCCGATAGGTCAATTCAGCGTTGCAAATGAACAAATCATAAAGACATATCCTCACAATCAGCAGGAAATCATCAATATAACCGAGAAAGTTGACGTTATCTCAGAACTAAAAAATTATATTGAGAGTTACGAAATTGGCACCGAAAACGGCAACGGACTACTCGGATACACGAGTTACGATGCCGTGAGATATTTTGAAGCTGTTGATATTCAGGCACGTGAAGAGAAAATGAAAGATATACCGGATATGATGTATGTCCTCTATCGGTTTATCATTCGCGTGAATCACTTCAAAAATGAGATGACAATTATTGAGAATTACTGCGATAATGAGGAGTCGGCAACAGACAGCATCATTGCAATTCTTCAAAATAACAACATCGCCCAATATCCATTTTCAGCGCACGACGACATCGAATCGACAATCAGCGATGACGAATATTGCGCAATGGTCGAAAAAGGGATTTATCATGCACAACGCGGTGATGTGTTTCAAATCGTATTATCTCGTCGATTTTCTCAAGGTTTTTCGGGTGACGAATTCAATGTGTATCGCGCATTGCGTTGCATAAATCCCTCACCATATTTGTTTTACTTTGACTTTGGGAGTTTCAAAGTGTTTGGTTCATCACCCGAAACTCACTTGAGAATTGAAGACAGAAAAGCATATATTGACCCAATAGCCGGGACATTCAGGCGCACAGGTGATGACGCAAGAGACCACCAACTAGCTGAAGCTCTGCTGAATGACGAAAAAGAAAATGCAGAACATATCATGCTCGTTGACTTGGCACGCAACGACTTGAGCCGATGTGGAGGTGTTGTGGAGATAGATTTTTTGAAGCAAATACAATATTACAGCCACGTAATTCACATGGTATCAAGAGTTAAGGCAACGTTGCCCGAAGGAGCAAATCAATATCGCCTGTTTGCCAACACATTTCCGGCCGGAACATTGAGCGGAGCACCAAAAGTCAGAGCGATGCAACTGATTAACGAAATTGAGCCGCAAAGTCGTGTGGTTTATGGCGGTTGCATTGGATATTTAGGGTTTGACGGCTCTCTAAATCAAGCAATTACGATAAGAAGCTTTTTGAGCTACGGCAATAGACTTTACAGTCAAGCCGGAGCGGGAATTGTGGCACATTCATCACCACGAAAAGAGTTACAAGAGACTAATAATAAGCTCGGTGCGCTCACCAAAGCAGTGAAATATGCTGAGACATTTGGCAAACAATAAAAACACAAGACTATGCGACTATTAATTCTTGATAATTACGACTCATTCACATACAATATCGTCCATGCAGTCAAGCAGTTAGGCTACGAGCCCGACGTCATAAGAAATAATCAAATAAAGATAGATGAATTTGACAAATACGATAAAATCATAATATCACCGGGACCCGGAATACCTTCAGAATCAGGCATTTTGCCGGAATTTCTAAAAGAATATGCCGACAAAAAATCTATTCTTGGCATATGCTTGGGCCATCAGGCCATCGGTGAGCGATTTGGAGCAACACTTCTAAATCTACCTCAGGTTTATCACGGCATACAAACGCCAATAAAAATCACAGCTAACGATTACATTTTCAATGGATTACCCGCTGAAATTAATGTAGGGCGCTACCATTCATGGGTTATTGACACAAAGAACTTTCCTAATGAGCTGGAAATCACAGCACTAGATAGCGAAGGTAACATTATGGCCATACGGCATAAGTCCCTGGATATCAGAGGCGTGCAATTTCATCCGGAATCAATACTCACACCCGACGGCGTGCAGATTCTAAGCAACTGGTTAAATCATTGAACTGCAAAACTTTAAAACGAATTTAGAATGAAAAATCTTCTCAATAAAATGGTTGAACATCGCTACCTGTCACGCACAGAAGCTCGCGATGTGTTGCTAAATATTGCCGATGGACGATACAACGATAGCCAATTGTCGGCATTTATGACAATTTTTTTGATGCGCGCCATCACGATTGACGAACTAACCGGATTTAGGGATGCACTGCTGGAACGCCGATTGCCAATCGATTTTGGCGGAGTGAAAGCCATAGACATCGTCGGGACCGGCGGTGACGGCAAAAACACATTCAACATCTCGACATGCACCTGTTTTGTTGTTGCCGGGTCGGGGCGCAAAGTTGTCAAGCATGGTAATTATGGCGCCAGCTCAATTTCCGGAGCATCAAATGTACTTGAAAATCATGGAGTTAAATTCTCATCAGACATAGACATACTAGGGAAATCGCTGGAAGAGTCAGGAGTTGCCTATCTTCATGCGCCATTCTTCTCACCGGCACTGAAGAGCGTGGCCCCGGTGAGAAAAGCGTTGGGGATTCGCAATTTTTTCAATATGCTCGGCCCGCTGGTCAATCCCATGCTACCAAAGCATCAATTACTGGGTGTCTACAACCTCAAGATGATGAGATTGTACAACTATATTGCTCAAAGTGAAGGCATTAACTGCACCATTGTTCACTCACTTGACGGATACGACGAAATTTCGCTGACATCGCCATTTAAAGTTTCAAGCAAAAACGGAGAAAGCTTATACACGCCTGAGCAACTGGGCTTTAGCACATACAATCAAGCAGAATTGTCGGGAGGCGAGACAATTGCCGATGCCGCTAAAATATTTGATAACGTGCTGAATGACAGGGCGACAGAAGCTCAAAAGAATTGCGTAATAGCCAATGCAGCATTTGCAATAAACACGCTCGAGCCCGAAGTATCAATAAATCAAGCGATTAGCCAAGCAAAACAATCAATAGAAAGTGGAGCAGCCTTGTCAGCATTCCAACGTTTTTGTGAAATAAACATCTGATATTATGGCATCTATACTTGAAACAATAGTCAACTACAAACGACGCGAGGTTGAGGCAGCCAAGAAAACAGTCAGCGCCATGCAAATGCGTCGATATGCCAATTTTTCGGCAGTTCCACTTCATTCGTTCTCGCAGTCGGTGAAGAATTCTCCAAGCGGGATAATAGCAGAATTCAAGCGCCGTTCGCCATCAAAAGGAGACATCCATCCCATGGCCGACGTTGAAGAAGTCATCGGCGGATACACCGATGCAGGAGCAGCTTGTTGCTCGGTTTTGACCGATACGCGTTTTTTTGGCGGCTCACTTGTGGACTTCAACTTGGCGCGTTCAACGACAGCTATTCCATTGATACGCAAAGACTTTATCATTGACGAATACCAGATATTTCAATCACGCTACAATCGGGCGAATGCGATACTGCTGATTGCTTCAGTGCTGACAGCCAGGGAGATATCCAATTTTATCAAAATTGCGCATGACCTCGACATGGAAACCCTACTCGAATTCCACAGCGAAAACGAATTGGAGAAATTTGACCCCGACACAGATATGGTTGGTGTCAACAACCGTAATTTACACAACTTTGAGACTAACCTCGAGGCGTCTTGCCGTTTGGCCGAAAAGCTACCCAATAGCGTCGTAAAAATTTCGGAAAGCGGGATAAAATCTCCAAGCGAAATAGCGGAAATGAGGAAGGCCGGATTTGACGGATTCCTTATCGGTGAGACATTTATGCGAAATGACAAGCCCGGCGAGGCATTAAAACAATTCATCGATGAAATCAGATAGATTTGCAATAAAAGTGTGTGGGATGAGAGATGGCGCCAACATTGAAGCCGTCGCATCACTTGAGCCGGACTACATGGGATTCATCTTCTACCCAAAATCATTGCGATATGCCGGAGAGATGGACCCGGGAATAATAAGTCGGCTGCCCAAATCAGTGACACCCGTTGGCGTATTTGTCAATGAGTCAACAGATAACATCATTTCTACAGCTGAGAGATTCCACATCACAACTTTGCAACTACATGGAAATGAGACACCTAGACAATGCCAAGAATTGCGAGACACGGGCTACACGGTAATCAAGGCTGTTGCCATAAATGAGCCGGCACAATTGAGCGAACTCGCTGAGTATCAAGACAGTGTAGACCTTATGCTATTTGACACAACAGGCAAGGATGTCAATGGAGGCACCGGCAAGAAGTGGGATTGGCAACTCATTGAAAATTATCCACTTAAAACGCCATTCATGCTCAGCGGTGGCATCAGCAGTGATGATGTTGACAAAATTATTGCAGCCCGCCAACCGATGATGGCAGGAGTTGACGTCAACAGCCGATTTGAAATCAGCCCCGGAATTAAAGACGTTGACAAGCTATCCAAATTTATTAATTCACTACGCAAAACTCTCTAAAAATGAACCGTTTACAATCACTCTTCAATAAAAAACGACAAGACATATTGTCAGTATATTTCACTGCGGGATATCCGCAACTCGATGATACTAAGGAAATTATAACGACGCTGGCGCAAAATGGCGTTGACATGATAGAAATTGGCGTTCCATTTTCCGACCCGATGGCTGATGGCGTTGTCATTCAGGAAAGTAGCAACATTGCACTCAAAAACGGCATGACGCTGAGGAAGCTACTCGAGCAAGTGGGCGAAACACGCGAGTTGGCACCCACAACCCCATTGATTTTGATGGGATACCTCAACCCAATGATGCAATATGGTATCAATGAGCTATTTAGCAAATGTTCAGAGATAGGAATTGATGCGATGATTATCCCAGATCTACCATTTGAAGACTATCTGCGTGATTTTAAGCCACTTTGCGACAAATATGATATTCCCATTATCATGCTAATCACGCCGGAGACATCGGATGAGCGCATTAAACTCATTGATAATCACTGCGATGGATTTATATACATGGTTTCATCAGCCTCGACGACCGGCACCCGCGACCGATTTGATGAGGTTCAAGAATCATACTTTCGCAGGATTGCCGCATTACAGCTTAAGCATCAACGACTTATAGGGTTTGGCATATCAAATCCGGCAACATTTGCCACAGCAACGAGCTACAGCGCCGGTGCAATAATAGGGTCACTCTTCATCAAATGCTTGAGAAAAACGCCCGAAAACATCTCAGAGGCTGTAAATCAATTACTAACGACAATTGGCAGGAAATAGCGCCGGGAATTAACGAAAAAATTGTAACAAAAAGCTATCGAAAAGATTGCTCAGTCAAAAAAACTTAGTAACTTTGTGCTCGATTTTAAGTCGATTAGCCGAGGAAAGATGCCAGAGTGGCCGATTGGGACGGTCTCGAAAACCGTTGTACCCGTTTGGGTACCCAGGGTTCGAATCCCTGTCTTTCCGCAATTAAGCTTGATAATCAAGCA
>CAYTFG010000019.1:0-24792 GCA_964436925.1 uncultured Bacteroides sp.
CCTTAATTTCCGGAGTATTCATATACCTCTTTAACTTATTGAGGTATAGCGGTCTATCTATCAGTTTCATACTCGTTCACTTTACAAACTTTAAAAAAATTCATTTTTGTAAAGTGACACAAAGATAATGGAAATTTCTAAATCTTCAAAGCATGGCAGCTATAAAAAAATGCGACGGGCACTCGTGTCACCACGCATGCCCGCCTTTCTTTATACATGTCATTGCTTATTGTAAGAATTCACTATTTGCTCTTTTAATATATCATGATTCTTGCTATTATTGCTGGTTTTGTTGTCCCTGTTGTGGCTTTGGAGGCATCTTTTGGGTTTGACGCAACTCTTGCCATTGGGTATATTGGTCAGCAGTAAGGATTTTCTTGATTGACTTAGCAAGTTTTTCTTCTTGTTTGGTCATTTCCTTTTGGCGTTTTTCCATATCCTCTTGAGAAGGACCTGCTTGCTGGCCACCGCCATTGGGAGCACCACCTTGGTTGAAGTCACCTTGTGGAGGTTGACCACCGCCACCGGGACCTCCCATGCCACCACCGGGGCCGCCCATACCGCCGCCGGGACCTCCCATGCCGCCACCAGGGCCACCCATTCCACCACCGGGACCTCCCATACCGCCACCGGGGCCGCCGGAAGGACGTGATGAAGATGATGAACTACCAAAAAGGTTTTCGTTATATGTTTTGTAGGCCTTAGAGACCTTTTCAAATTGCTTTTGAGTCAAGTTAAATTGGTTTCTGACCTCATCGGCTTGACGGAATGTCATTGTCTCAACGCTTTCAGCTTGCATTCCTCCGGGACGATTGCCTGAAGTAGTGTTGCTTTGAGCATAAATAGAGGAACAGCCGAGGACTGCGCAGAAAGCCAACGATGTAAATATATGCTTGTTCATAATTACACGCTTGATTGATTGTTTAACGGTGCCAAAGTTATGTTATTTAAAGATTAAGTGCAAAGCAAATAGACCGATTTGCGATTTTATTCGATAGACTCCCACAAAATAGCTTCTTTTGAAATATTTATTAGCATTTAAACAAAAACGGGGAAAATTCTTTCAGATTGACAAAATAATATCACATTTTGATAAATATATATATGGTTTTGGCAACAAATAGCGCTAAATTTGTAAACATAATAATTTACCACATCACATTTCCATGAATCCTGTAAAATCGCACATATTTTTCATCGCTACAATACTGTCACTCACAGCAATAGCGTGTTCCGGAGCTAAAAACATTGAAGAAAAGCCCGCTGAATTTGTCACAGTCAAAGATGGTCAATTCTTTGTCGGCGATTCAGTGTATCGCTATGTGGGTACAAACTTCTGGTACGGCGCAATTTTAGCTAGTGAAGGACGCGGCGGCAATCGCGAGCGGCTCGAAAAAGAGCTTGATTTGCTACAAAAAACGGGCATCGACAACTTGCGCATCCTCGTGGGCGGTGATGGCGAAGAGAACATTCCGTCACACATTGAACCGGTGCTCCAAACCGCCCCGGGAGTCTATAATGACACTATTTTAGCAGGACTTGATTATTTAATGGCACAATTGGAGCGTCGAGGCATGAAAGCAGTGCTGTTTATGAACAACGCGTGGGAATGGAGCGGCGGTTACGGCACATATCTCGAATGGGCAGGCGAAGGCCCCACACCCAACCCGGCAATCGACGGTTATCCTGCATATATGAATCATGTGGCAAGATTTGTGCGCAACGATTCAGCAAAAGCGCTGGCGCTCAAACACGTGAAGTATATTGTTGGTCGTACAAATAGATACACTAATCGTCCCTACACCGAATCTCCGGCAATAATGTCATGGCAAATCGCCAACGAACCGCGCGTGTTTAGCGACGACTCGGTTGCCAAAGAGGATTTTGCAAAATGGATACAGACAACAGCTCGCGCAATCAAAGAGATTGACCACAACCACATGGTTTCAACCGGAAGTGAAGGTTCGTGGGGTTGCGAACAAGACTTGGAGCTGTGGGACAAAATACATTCAATGCCCGAAATTGACTATGGAATCATTCACCTGTGGCCATACAACTGGAGCTGGGTGAATGAATCGACTCTAACTGACAGTGTAAAAGTCGCTTGTAGAAACACTGTTGAATACATTACCCCGCACTATGAGCGGATGAAGGCAGCCGGCAAACCGCTTGTACTTGAGGAGTTTGGCTATCCACGCGACAACTTCTCATTTACACCGGGGACGCCGACAATCGGTCGCGATGCATTCTATGAATATGTATTTTCATTAATACGTGATTCACAGATGATTGCCGGTTGCAATTTCTGGGGTTGGGGAGGATATGCCGTTCCCGCCCACACCACCTGGCAACGCTGGGATGACTACACTTGTGACCCGTCACAGGAACAACAGGGGCTCAATTCAGTATTTGCTGTTGACTCGTCTACATTACACATTATCAGCAAAATGGCAAAGGATATAAAGAACATAAAACAAAAATAAATCATGAAAAAACTGCTTTTTGCGACTGCCGCAGTCATTACGGCAAGTTCAATCACATTAAATGCCAAGGATTTATCGGTAAATGTCCCGCCGGTTCACGACTTGTGGTGGAATGCGCCGGAACAACCGTCATTTAATGTCACCGTGCGCGACACCTTGGGTAATGCCAATAAGTCACGACTATCGGTGCTTATTGACAGCGACCGTAAAGGAGCGTTGGCAACTCAACGATTTGATTTATCGCTAAATGTAGCTGCAGGCGACAGCGCAACAGTTACCATCTACCCCACCCTAGCCCCCGGATTTTATCGCTGTTCGGTGGTTGACGATGGAAATGTAATTAAGACATTCAACATTGGGTATGAGCCTGAAAATGTGGTATCGCTTCCTGACTATCAAGCCGATTTCAAGGAATTTTGGGATAAAGCGCGTGCCGAATTAGCTACAGTTGCACCTCAATATACACTCAAAGAGATTCCCGAAAAGAGTGGCAAAAAGCGCAAAATCTATGAAGTCACCATGCACTCACTTGGTGATGAAGTGATTAAGGGCGAAATTGCGATTCCGGTGAAGAAAGGCAAATATCCGGCACAAATTTTCTATCAAGGCTATGGTTCAAAGCCATGGATGGTGGGCGCTGATGACCGCCCTGACTGGATTGAATTGTGCATTTCAAGCCGAGGCCAATTTATGAGCGAACCCGACAACCATTTCGGTGACTGGATAAGATACAACCTCGCCAACCCTGATGAATATTACTATCGCGGAGCATTCATGGACTGCATACGCGCCATTGACTTCATCTATCAGCTTGACAAGACCGACACTCGCAACATATTTGCCGAGGGCGGAAGCCAAGGCGGCGCATACACACTTGCTGCAGCGGCTCTAGACAACCGACTAACAGCAATTGCGCCTTATATACCATTCTTGAGTGACTATCCCGACTATTTTAACATTGTTAATTGGCCGGCCGCTCCGGTTAAAGAAGAGGCACAAATACAAGGGCTCAGCGACGAGCAACTTTATCGCAATCTAAGCTACTTTGACATCAAAAATCTCGCACGCTGGATAACTTGTCCGGTATTGATGGGTGTAGGGCTCCAAGACCCGACATGCCCGCCACACACTAACTTTTCAGGCTACAATCTCATCACTTCGCCAAAAGAATTTGTGATATATCCGCTTAAAGGTCACACCGTTGATTACAGCGATTGGAATCCTCGCAGAAGCACATTTTTTGAGAAATGGAGCGTTAAATAATACATTTTGTCAAAATTAACAAAGTTAAAGACATAAAAGTATTACATTTTTAAACTTTCATTTTCATATATTTGTAAAATAAAATCTGACCATGCCTTTTATACCTCACTTGCGATATAAAACAGCTATTTTTCAGACTATTACATTTTAAATTAATCTATAAACAATTAACTCTAAAACCTTAACACCACTCATGATGACAAGTAAAAACTTGAATCTCAGAACCTTACTTGTGGCTCTTATCCTCTTAGTAGGCACAAGTATGGCGGCACAAGTTCCCATCAAAGGTGTTGTTCTCGAGCCATCGGGTGAGCCGGCAATCGGCGCATCGGTAATCGAGAAAGGCACTAACTCGGGTACTTCAACCAATCTTGACGGTGAATTCTCACTAACGGTCAAGAGTAGTAATGCAACATTGGTTGTATCGTATGTAGGAGCAGAGACCCAAACAGTCGCTCTCGGCGGTCGCACCAACGTTACAATTCAGCTAAAAGATGCCGGTCTTAACCTCGACGAAGTAGTAGTCGTTGGTTATGGTACAATGAAAAAGAGTGACCTCGCCGGCGCTTCTACTTCTCTTGATGAAAAAGCTGTCAAAGGCTCAATCATCACTAACTTGGACCAATCATTACAAGGACGTGCAGCAGGTGTACAAGCTCTCACCACCTCAGGTGCTCCGGGCTCTGCATCATCAATCCGTGTGCGTGGTCAAGCGACCCTCAACTCCAACGCTGAGCCTCTTTATGTAATTGATGGTGTAATCGTTCAATCATCGGGTTCATCCGGTGCTGACTTAGGTCTTGGTGATGCACTTGGTAATGGTAGTGTATCAACCATTTCACCGTTGTCAACCATCAACCCGTCGGATATCGTATCAATGGAAATCTTGAAGGATGCATCAGCAACCGCCATCTACGGTGCTCAAGGTTCTAACGGTGTAATCCTCATCACCACCAAGCGTGGTAAAGCCGGTGAAGCAAAATTCACTTATGATGGTATGTTCGCAATCAACCGTCAAAACAAGCGTCTTGACATCATGAACTTGCGCGAATATGCAAACTATTACAATGACTTTGTAAGTCAAGGTATGGCAAAGACTGATAACTATCTAGCTGACCCATCACTTCTCGGTGTTGGTACCAACTGGCAAGATGCAGTGTTCCAAACAGCACTTCAACATCAACACCAAGTATCAGCTCAAGGTGGTACCGAAAAGGTTCAATACTATGTATCAGGTTCTTACCTTAACCAAGACGGTACAATCATCGGTTCAGACTTTGAACGTTACAGCTTCCGTACCAACTTGGATGCGCAACTCAAGTCATGGTTGAAACTCGGCTTCAGCGCCAGCTACACCAACACTGATGAAAACATCAAACTAGCTGATTCAGATGAAGGTATCATCAATTATTCATTGACAACCAATCCTGATATACCCATCTATGATATCGACGGCAACTATGCAACAGTAGTGCGTGAAGGCAGCTATAACCCTAACCCTATTGCAATTGCGCTTAACAATGATATCAAACTTAGTCGTCAAAAATTGAATGGTAACATCTTCTTTGATGTAACGCCACTCAAAAATTTGACATGGCACACTGAATTTGGTTGGGACCTCAACTGGTCAAAGGGTGAAACTTACAAGCCTGTTCTTGACCTACCTAACTGGAAAGAGAACATCAACTCAAGCTCAGTACAAAACAACAAAAACACATTCTGGCAAGTTAAGAACTACTTAACCTACACCGGTAAAGTATCTCTACTTGACTTCACAGCAATGGTTGGTCAAGAATGTTGGGAAAGCCACTACAACTACATTGGTGTATCTAACACTGCACTTCCTAACGACTTGGTTCACAACCCCGCACTTGGTGAAGGTACCAAAAACTTCAATTATGGATTTGGTAGCTCAGCAATGGCATCATTCTTCACTCGTGAAACATTAAACTGGGACAACCGTTACTTGTTGACCTACACCTATCGTTATGATGGTTCATCAAACTTTGGTCCTAACAAACGTTGGGCAGGTTTCCACTCATTTGCAGGTGCATGGCGTTTCACTAATGAGAAATTCTTCCAAGGTACTCAAGAATGGTTGAGCAATGGTAAATTGCGTGCCGGTTGGGGTCAAACAGGTAACTCAAACATCAGCGGCTTCCTCTGGGGCTCTCCATTAAGCAGCACAATTGATACCGGTTTTGGTATTGCATCTTCTCGTCGTCCAACTCAAATTCCTAATGAGGACATCCAATGGGAATCACAAGAGCAAACCAACGTTGGTCTTGACTTAGGATTCTTCAAAAACCGCTTGAACTTGGTACTTGATGTTTATAACAAGGAATCAAAGGATATGTTAATGTCACTTCAATTGCCAACCTATATGGGTACCGGCGGTAACAGTGGTAACTCACTTTCAGCTCCAATGGGTAACTATGGTGATATCCGCAACCAAGGTCTTGAAATCACAGTTTCAGGCACACCAATTAACAACCACGATTTCTCATGGGATTCAGAAGTACAAATTTCATTCAACCGCAACAAGTTGATTGCCCTCCAAGGTACAGCTAACGCAAATATCGTTGGTTACGGACAATGGGGCGGTACAAGCTCTGACCTTGTAACATTGACCAACATCGGTGAATCACTCTACAACTTCTATGGTTATGTTGTAGAAGGTGTTTACCAAGACCTTGAAGATATCCAAAACTCTCCAACACCGGAAAGTTATCCAAGCGACGGAGTATTCAACCGCAACACCACAGTATGGCCGGGTGACTTGAAATTCAAGGATATCAACGGCGATGGTAAGATTGACGAAAACGACCGTACAAACATCGGTTCTCCGCTACCTAAATTCACTTATGGATGGACCAACACCTTCCGTTACAAGAATCTTGACCTCTCAATCTTCTTGAATGGTACTTATGGTAACAAAGTAATGAATTACATGGCCATCAAGCTTACACGCATGAACTCAGCATGGGGTAACCAATTGGCATCAGTTAACGACCGTGCACAACTCGTGGCTATTGATCCTAACAAGGTTTACGCTGACGGAACAAACTGGTATGATGATATCACCAACGTGAAAGTTGCCAACAGCGACACCAAGACACCGCGTGCTACAACAGCCAACCCTAACGGTAACGACCGTATCAGCGACCGTTACATTGAAGATGGTTCATACCTACGTATCAAGAACATAACATTAGGATACACATTCAACAAAGAGACACTTAAGCGTCTCCGCATTGAGAACCTCCGTGTTTACTGTAACATCCAAAACCTCGCTACATTCACCAAATATACCGGTTATGACCCTGAAATTGGTGTAAGTACCGCACAATCTAACGTATATGGTCTTGATAACGGACGTTATCCTTCACCGACCACCTATTCATTAGGTTTAAGCATCTCTTTTTAGTACCATTTCATAGATTATACAGATATGAAAATCAACAAATTAATATATATGGCAGTACTTGCATCTCTCGGATTGGGAGCTGCATCGTGTGATGACTTTCTAGATCGTCCTGCCGAAGATAGCTATACGACATCTGAATATTACCAAACTGACCAAGAATGTTATAACGGTGTTAACTACCTTTATAACGTGATTTGGAGTGATATTTGCCAACCGTTACTTCACTGTACCGAGACACCGGCAGGTAACAACTACGAGTCACCGAGCGGCGATTACGGTCAATTTGCGTTATTCTCAGTAGCAAGTACTAACGGTGCATTGAAGACCATGACCGAAGGTTATTGGAAGGCTGTTGCCAACATCAATATCGTTTACAATAACATCAAATCATCACCTGCATCAGAAACAGCCAAGAATGCGACAATGGGAGAATGTCTCACATGGAAAGCATTTGCATACTTCCATTTAGTGCGTATGTTTGGGCCTATACCCATTGTGCATGATACATCAGAAGATATCGGTAACAAATCTTACAACACAAAGTATCGTGTTGAGACTGCCGATGTTTATGAATACATCATCATGACACTTGAAAAGGCAATGGAACTTCTTCCAAAGAGCGCAGATGCAGGCCGTATCGATTATTATAGTGCAGAAGGTCTTCTCGCAAAGGTCTATCTAGCTAAATCAGGTCTCGGTCAAAGCGGAACACGTAACGCAGATGACCTTGCTAAGGCAGCAGAGCTTGCAAAGGATGTTATCGACAATTCAGGTCGTACACTCATGGAGAACTATGAAGACATCTTCCGTGCAAGCAACAACAAGTGTTCAGAAAGTTTGATGGCTTGGGAATGGTATGGTTCTTACAACCCATGGGGTGTTGGTAACCAACTACAACCTGAAATTGCGATGAGTGGTTTTACCGATTACCTCACATGGGGTGACTGGACAGGTCCTTCAATCGACCTTCAAGAAGCATTTGGCATCAATATTACAACTAAACCGAGCAGCCAACCGGCAGTAGATTCTCGTCGTAAAGCAACAATGATGCTTCCCGGTGATACATACTCATACTTCTGGCGTGACAAGGGCGGATTTGATTACCTCCGTTTCCTCTATGACACAGACTATTATGAATCAGCTAACGGACTTCAAAGTGGTACCGGAAGTAACTGTGTTAAGCACATTGTTGGTAACACAGCTGACCACGAAGCCGAACTTGGTTACAAGGACATGAAACAAGCAACAGGACTTGCAACACACGTGCTTCGTCTAGCCGATGTTTACTTAATTTATGCTGAAGCAGTTATAGGCAACAACGGTTCAACCACCGATGCATCTGCAATTGACGCATACTATGCAGTACGTCACCGTGCAATCAAGAGTGCCACACGTCCATCAAGCATTACATTTGATGATGTATGGAAAGAACGTCGTCTTGAGCTTGCATATGAAAACGACCGTTGGTTTGACTATGTGCGTCTATCCTACTATGATGCCGACCGTGCAATATCAGAACTTTCAAGCATGAAACGTTCTTACTATAACGGATTGGGCGATGTTTATGAGACATACTACACAAGTGGACAATGGAGCGTAGACCCATCAACTTGCTACTATGACACCAACCCACCAACAATTCACATCACTAAGGATTCATTCAGCTGGCCAATGCCAAACGATGATGTGGTATTCAACCCCAACCTGGCTGAGGACCCAATCCATGTGGATGTACGTGAAGAATACAAATATTAGTACTAACTTGATATTTAAGTCATTTAGAAATGAACGCAAATAAATTTAATAAATGGATGATTGGTGCGGTAGCATTGACGCTCGGGACCATGGCAGTAGCATGTTCAGACCAGCCCGATGAGTTCAAGCCCACAGCAGGCAATCCAATTGTAAAATACATTCGTGTCAGTGACCCGGAAAAGAGTGATTCACTCGTAGTTTCGGCATATCTCGACAACACAATTGTGCTCGTCGGAGAGAATCTCAAATCAATCCACGAGATGTATTTCAATGATCAAAAGGCGACTATCAATACCAGTTACCTGACCGACAATACCATGATTGTTGACGTTCCGGGTGGAATTCCAGATGTCGTAACCAACAAAATCTACATGATTAACTGGCAAAACGATACCACGACCTATGACTTCAACGTCTTGGTTCCTTCACCAACCGTAACATCAATGTCATGCGAATGGGTAAAACCGGGTGATGAAGCAACCCTCTATGGAAACTACTTCATTGATGACACCAACAACCACATTCAAATCACAATGCCGGGTAACCTTGCCGTTCCTTATGAGAACATCAAGAGTGTAACCAAGACCGCAGTTACATTTGTTGTACCTGAAGAGGCTACCGAATATGGCCAAATCAACGTAACAACACTTTACGGTTCAGGCCGTAGCAAGTTTATGTATCACGATGAACGTGGTATCTTGTTTGACTTTGACGGCAAGACCGGACTTAACTTCTCAGAAAACTGCTGGCACGCACAAGGCTTCCACTCTGACGAATGGAACCTCACCGGTCAATATGTACAACTTGGTAAAGAAGATGTTACACTTGATGCAGACGGTAGCTGGGATGATTCAAACTTTGCACTTGAATACTGGCCCGGTTCTTGGGACTATGCACTCGATAGCTTCCCACCATCAGGACAAGGCTCACTTCTATCAAACTATGCTGACTTTACCGACTGGGAAAATATGTCATTGAAGTTTGAGATGTGTATTCCATCGGCAAACCCATGGAAGTCAGGTACAATGCAACTGATTTTTGCCGGTTACGACAAGGTACAATTGCAAAATGCCAACAACTCATTCTTCCAATCAAATGACTTACCACGTGGTATGTATCGTCCATGGTCAACAACAGGGTCTTATGACACTGCCGACAAATGGATAACAGTTACCGTACCATTCTCTGAATTCACATTCGGATGGAATGGAAATGTATCAGCAGGCACGCTCACATCCAGCGACTTTGATACCTTTACATTGTTTGTCGTTGCCGGTGGTGTAACCGGTGTTGACTGTCAACCGATTATCAAGATAGATAATATCCGTGCCGTTCCTAATCTCTAATAATTTAATCACTAAATTACAATGAAACTATATAAGAAGCTATCAGTCATCGCAATGGCGTGCATCGCACTAGGCGGAGCGGTTGCCATAACCTCATGTAGTGATGACGAATACAGCACCCAACAATTCAAAGGAGGGGTAAGCCTAAACTCCTTTGGTCCAAGTCCGGTTGCTCGTGGTGGTGAACTTCGATTCATCGGTAATGGTCTCAGCCAAATCAACAGCGTAGACATACCGGGTAGCGAATCAATCACTGACATCAGAGTGATATCAGATGAAGAAATTCGTGTCACAGTGCCGCAAGATGCGCAAGTGGGTTACGTAACACTCCACTATGCTAACGGTACAATCACCACAAAGACCAAATTGACCTACACTGAGCCGATATCAATCGAGTCAGTATCACCATTGAAGGTAAAACCGGGTCAAACATTGACCATCACCGGTGACTACCTCAACTTGATTAAGGAGGTATGTTTCTCATTCCTCAACGATAGTGTGAACGTTTATGAAGGCGACTTCATCGCCCACGAGCGCAAGTTAATCAAGCTTGTAGTTCCTGAAGAAGCCGTTTCAGGTAGCGTAGTCATTTCAGATGCTGCAGAAATTCCTAACATGATTTATGCAGATGATGAAATCGAAGTTGTGCTTCCGGCAGTTGAATCAGCAATTGATATCACCAAGGCAAAACCGGGTGACCTCATCACCATCACAGGTACTGACCTCGACTTGGTAAGAACAATCGAGCTTCCAAACGGTAACGAAGTAGAATTTACACTCGTTGACGAGAACAAGTTGACATTTGTACTTCCTGAAGATGCATCTGACGGTTCAATCGTTATGTTGCCTGCATCAGGTGTGAGAATCGCAATTGCCAACATCGGTATGGTAGTACCAACCGAACTTGTGGCAACACCTGCAACAGAATTGCGCAGTGGTGACGAAATCACAATCAAGGGTCTAAACCTTGACCAAGTGGTATCAATCACCTTCCCGAATGTATCTGACGCAGTTGCACCTACATCAGTATCAAGCAGCGAGTTGAAGGTAAAATGGCCGGACCAAGCACAATCAGGAGACATCATCCTCAACCTCAAGAGCGGTAAGACCGTAAGCCTCAACATCCAAACAGCTAAGCCTGAAAACATTGCATATAGCTCAAATGAAGTGTCAGCAGGTTCATCAATGCACATCACCGGTAAGAACCTCGACTTGATTAAGACCATCGAATTTGGTGGTGCACAAGTAGTAGAGCTCACGAACCCGGATGCAGCCAAGATTACCGTTGACGTTCCAAACATGGCAGAAAGCGGAGCCCTCAAGTTCACATTGCTCAATGGTGAAGTTGTAACAGCTCCAAACCTCACAGTGAATGTTCCTGAATTTGCTTACATCACAGTCTTCCCAGCAGATGATGAAGACATCATCGCCGGCACCATCCTCAAAGTGGGAATCGGTAACAGCGACAAGTTGACAGCAGTGAAAGTTGGTAGCAGTGTAGTACAATACATTGTCAATGGAGATTATCTCTACATCAACATTCCTGAATCAGCAAGCGGAAGCACAAAGATTACGCTAATTTCTTCAAACGGTTCAATTGAATACACATTTGACATCACACCGGCAACGCACGTAACCCAAGTCATCTGGACAGGCTCATGGGATTGTGGAACTTGGAGTGGTAACCAAGACCTCGCATGGGGCGGATTTGACTGGACAACAGTACCTGCAGGAGCAATCATGACACTCTATTGCACTCCAACAGTTGACGGATGGTGGTGTGTATCACTCCGCCACGGACAAAACTGGGGTAACTTACCTTCACCGATACCCGGTCAATATGACCAGCCTGAAAATGGCATTCTCCAAGTAGAACTCACACGTGAAATCCTCGATGATATCATCAACAATGGTGGTCTCGTAATCACAGGTCAGGACTATATTCTGTCAAAGGTTACACTTGAATGGGAGAACGAGCTCGAAACAGTTGTTCCATTTGAATGGTCAAATGTTGATATGGGTAACTACTCAATCAACCTTGAAGGCAAACCGAGCACCGCACTTATCGACGCAGGCGTAAAGGCCGGCAAGAAATTGCGCGTGTACATGACACCGACAGCAAGTTACAACACTGATAATCCACAAGTTCACTTGCAAATCTTTGACGGACACTGGAGCATGATGTCATTTGCCGAAATCGATGGTGGCACACAATTCAATGAATCAACCTGGGGCGACATGACGTTGGTAACCATCAACATCACCAGCGAAATGGCAGAGAAGTTCACAACTCTCACCGACTGGGGCTATTGCATTATCTTCCAAGGAAATAATGTAATTATCAACAAAGTTACCGTAGGTCCCTAATAGAACGAGACATGAAAAATCCGAGCAATGCCTTGGGTGGTGCTTGAGGCATTGCAACGGATAAACACTTGAAAATAAACTATACCGCACCGCCAATTTCTACCTAGGTGGTGCGGTATAATTAAAACTAACAAATAATCCCAAACCAAATGAAACTAATAAAATTTTGCATCAATTCCCTATTGGCAATATCACTCCTCACTCCCATTCTCACTTCATGCGGTGGAGAAGACGAGCCAGAAGTTTCCGGCAGTTCACTAACCGTAAAATCAGCCACAAATAACCAAATTCTCGTAAATGGCATTTATGATGAGACCGAAGTAACGGTAACATTCAGTGAAGCAGTTACACTATCGACAAAATCAGCCATCACCCTTGATGATGCAGTAATATCAAGCGACCCAGAAATCAGCGGTTCGACAGTAACATGGCACTTAAACCTGGACAGCGAGTCAAGTCATACACTCAAATTGGGTCGTTACGCATTCCGCGGAGCAGACAATGCATTCCTACAAGAAGCCTACACCTACAATTTCACAACCGAAAAGAAGCCTGTAATCACAGCAAACTTTGACAATCTCTCAAACTCTAACGCTTCAAGCGAGGCGGTAAAACTATACAACTATCTCACATCACAATATGGCAAAAAGACCATCAGCGGTGCAATGGCAAACGTGAACAACAACAACGATTTTGCCGGATGGGTAAGCGCCCAATCAGGAGCATATCCCGGTCTAACTTGCTATGACTTCATACATCTCCCCTATTCAGGACAAAACTGGATAGATTATTCAGACATAACCCCTGCCAAAACACAATGGCAAAACGGCGGCATAGTGGCATACATGTGGCACTGGGTAGTACCCGCCAACGAAGATGATTATCGCAATGGAAATTACACTAAATATAGCTACAGCAATTCATTTGATATCAACGCAGCACTCACAGACGGCACATGGCAAAATGAATTTATCAACAAGGACATCGCCAAAGTTGCCGGCTACCTCAAATTGTTGAAAGATGCAGGCATCCCTGTGTTGTGGCGTCCGCTACACGAAGCAGCCGGTGACTACGCAAACAACGTATGGTTCTGGTGGGGGAAACAAGGCGTGGATGCCACCAAGAAGCTTTGGAACTATCTTTATGACAAATTGACCAACACTTACGGGCTTAACAACCTCATCTGGGTGTGGACAGTACAAACAACCGACAGCAGCAACCAACTTGCCTCAATCTCAAAATTGAAAGAAGCATATCCCGGTGATAACGTTGTAGATATCCTAAGCACAGACACATACAACAGCACAAGCGAGACATCAAACATCGACGAATACAAGCTGTTGTGGCAACTCGGCGGAGGCAAGAAGCTTGTAGCACTAGGCGAAACAGGCTTGGTACAGAACTTTGATAAATGCTACAGCGACGGAGCTTACTGGGCATACTTCATGATATGGTACACCAACGATATTCACAAAACAAGTGATACAGTCGATGGCTTTGGCAACAAGGCAGCATGGCTGAAGAGTGTATTCTCAAATTCTCATGTCCTTAATCGTAACGAACTATCTTATAAATAATTGAAATGAAAAAGTACGGATATTTTGATGACTCGGCACGCGAATATGTGATAACCGAACCACGCACACCCTGGCCATGGATAAATTACCTGGGCAATGAAGATTTCTTCTCATTGATTTCAAATACAGCCGGCGGCTACTCGTTTTACAAAGACGCAAAATTCCGCCGATTGACACGATATCGCTACAATGGCGTCCCGATGGACGCCGGTGGCCGCTACTTCTACATCAACGACAACGGCACCGTGTGGAATCCGAGTTGGAAGCCATGCAAGACACCGCTGGACAGCTATGAATGTCGTCACGGAATGAATTATACCCGCATCTCAGGGTCAAAAAATAATATTTCGGCACAGCTACTCTTTTTTGTTCCGCTGAAAACACATGCAGAAATCACCAAGTTGACGCTCACCAATACCGGCGACACGACCAAGACCATCAAGCTATTCTCGTTTATCGAATGGTGCTTGTGGAATGCAGCGACCGATATGGAGAACTTCCAACGTAACTTTTCAACCGGGGAGGTTGAAATTGACGGCTCAACAATCTATCACAAAACCGAATACAAAGAGCGTCGTAATCACTATGCATTCTATCACGTGAATGCACCGATAGACGGTTTTGACACTGATAGAGAGTCATTTATAGGACTATACAACGGCTTTGACGAGCCGCAAGTGGTGCTGGAAGGCGCACCACGCAACACAGTGGCCCACGGATGGTCACCAATCGCTTCACACTATATCGAGGTAACCCTCAACCCCGGCGAAAGCCGTGACTATGTGTTCATGCTCGGATATATCGAGAATGAGCAAGACCAAAAGTGGGAATCTAAAGGCGTGATTAACAAGAAGAAAGCGCGTATTCTCATGGAGCAGTTCAACACATCGGCCAAAGTTGACGCAGCATTTGACCAACTTAGAGCTTATTGGGATAACTTGCTCAATATCTTCACAATCGACAGTGGAGATTCACGACTAGACCGCATGGTCAACATCTGGAACCAGTATCAATGTATGATAACATTCTGCTTCTCACGTTCGGCATCGTTCTTTGAGAGCGGAATAGGACGCGGCATGGGCTTCCGCGATTCAAACCAAGACCTCGTGGGCTTTGTTCATCAAATACCCGAGCGCGCGCGTCAACGCATCATCGACATCGCGTCAACACAATTCCCCGACGGCGGTTGCTATCACCAATATCAGCCGCTCACCAAGCGCGGAAATAACGACATTGGCGGTGGGTTCAATGATGACCCGATGTGGTTGATATTCGGAACAATCGCCTACATCAAGGAATCGGGCGATATCTCAATTCTAGATGAGCCGGTGCCATTTGACAACGTTGAAGGTTCAGAGAAATCATTGATGCATCACTTGACAGTGTCATTTGACCACGTGGTTAAAAACCTTGGACCTCACGGACTTCCATTAATAGGCCGTGCTGACTGGAATGACTGTCTCAACCTCAACTGCTTCTCTTGGGACCCGAATGAATCATTCCAAACGACAGAAAACAAGACCGAGGGTAGCAAGGCAGAATCGTTAATGATTGCAGGTCAATTTGTTATCTACGGACAAGAATATGTCAACCTATGTCGCCACATAGGACTGAACGAGGAAGCCGACCGCGCGCAAGGTCATGTAAATGAGATGATTGAGGCCGTTAAGCAATACGGCTGGGACGGCGAATGGTTCCTCCGCGCATACGACTATTACGGCCACAAGGTTGGAAGTAACGAAAATAAAGAGGGTAAAATCTTCATCGAGAGCCAGGGTTGGTGTACAATGGCAGGAATCGGGTTGAAAGAAGGGTTAGTAAAGAAATCACTCGACTCGGTGAAGAAATACCTTGATTGTGAGCACGGTATCGTGTTAAATAATCCTGCATTTACGGAATATGTAGTTGAATATGGTGAAATTTCGTCATATCCTGCAGGATATAAAGAAAATGCAGGTATCTTTGCACATAATAACCCATGGGTAATCATAGGCGAGACAGTATTAGGACGCGGCGATGAAGCATGGGAATACTATCGCAAGATATGTCCGGCATATCTCGAGGAAAAGAGTGATTTACACAAGGTAGAGCCCTATGTATATTGCCAAATGACAGCGGGCAAAGATGCCTTCCGTCCCGGAGAAGCCAAGAACTCATGGTTGACCGGAACAGCAGCATGGAACTGGTATGCCATCACCCAATTCATTCTAGGCATTAAGCCGGACTATGACGGACTAATCATAGACCCGTGTATACCAGCCGAATGGAAGAAGTACACAGTGAACCGCAAATTCCGCGGAGCCGGGTACCACATCACCGTATTGAACCCCAACGGATTGAATCGTGGTGTGAAAACAATCACCGTCAACGGCAAAACAGTGGAAGGCAACCGCATACCACTACAAGCCGAAGGCAGTGAAAATGAAATCGAAATAACTCTCTCATAATAGTTTAGATATGAACAAACTATCTTTATATTCATTTGCTGTCATCCTCTCGAGCGCATGTGCGCTCGGGGGATGTTCACAGCAAGCGACCACAGCCAAAGACAATAGCGAGACAGAAAACACGCCTCGCCAAGAGCTTCTAAAACGCTTTGCAGCAGTGGAAAAGACCGGTAAATACATATTTGGTCACCACGATGACACAGCGTATGGCAAGACATGGCGCGATGAGCCCGACCGCAGTGATGTGCTCGAAGTAGTAAACGACTATCCCGGCATAATGAACTGGGACTTAGGGCTTATCGAGTGGAATTGCAGCAAGGAGCTGGACAGCGTGTCATTTAACTTCATCCACGATGAAATCATCAAGCAAGATGCCCGCGGAGGAATCAACACCATCAGCTGGCACGTGCGCAACCCCAAGAGCAAGAACGATTCATGGGATGTTAGTGCGGGGGATGTAGTGAAAGAGTGTGTGACAGAGGGAACAGCGCTGAATGACACGATGAAGGTGTGGATAGGTCGTGCGGCAGAATTTATCGGCAACTTGCGCGACAAGTCAAATCGCCGAATTCCGGTGGTATTCCGCCCGTGGCACGAACACACAGGGACATGGTTTTGGTGGTCGGCACCGGCATACACAACACCCGAGAACCTCGTAAAGCTATGGCACTTGACAAGAAAAGTGTTTGACGAGAAAGGGATTGACAATGTAGTGTGGGCCTATTCACCGGATAAAATCACATCGGTTGAAGAATATATGGCGAGCTATCCGGGCGATGAATATATAGATATCATGGGCGCAGACGTGTACTGTTTTGGCGGAGAAGAAGGGCTTGAGGAGTACTTCAACCGCGCCAACACGACACTGACAGTGGCAACGAAAGAGGCCAAGCAACACGGCAAATTTGTGGCTTGGACAGAGACAGGAAATGAAGGATTGCCGATGTCATCATGGTTTACCCGTGCGCTCGTTCCGGTAATTGAGAAATATCCGGTAATCTACATGACGACGTGGCGAAATGCCGACAATAAGCCGGGGCACTATTTTGTACCGTACAAAGGGCACCCCGATGAGCAATCATTTGTAGATTTTTATAACAATCCCTCGACCCTGTTTGTAAAGGAACTCAAAGACATTAAGTAAAAAAACATACCCCTTCAAACCAAAAGATGAACAAATTTGAACAACGACGAGAACTAATCGTAAAACGATACAATGACCTAATCAGTCAGAGCAACAAGCCTGTGGAAGGCAATGGAGTTTACACCCGATATGAAAATGCGGTGCTGACGGCTGACATGGTTCCTCTCACATGGCGATATGACTTCAATCCCGAGACCAATCCGTACTTCATGGAGAGAATCGGGATAAACGCGACATTCAACTCAGGAGCGATATATCTTGACGGTAAATTTCTGCTAGTGGTGAGAGTTGAAGGCGCTGACCGCAAGTCATTTTTTGCAGTAGCAGAAAGTCCGAACGGCATAGACCACTTCAAGTTTTGGGAGCGCCCCATCACGATGCCCGATACGGAAAAACCCGGGACCAACGTGTATGATATGCGCTTGACCAAGCATGAGGATGGATGGATATATGGGTTGTTCTGTGTAGAGCGCCATGATGACAGCCAACCCCACGACTTGTCGGCAGCGACAGCCTCATGTGGCATAGCACGCACCCATGATTTAGTGAGCTGGGAGCGCCTGCCCGACCTCAAATGTGCAAGCCAACAGCGAAATGTGGTGCTCCACCCTGAATTTGTTGACGGGAAATATGCACTTTACACCCGTCCACAAGATTCATTTATCGAGACCGGAAGCGGTGGCGGCATAGGATGGACACTGATTGATGACATCACAAATGCCGAAATCACCCGCGAGGAGGCAATCCTAGACGAGCGCATCTATCACACAATCAAGGAAGCCAAAAACGGAGAAGGCCCCCACCCCATCAAGACACCGCAAGGATGGTTGCACTTGGCCCACGGGGTGAGATATTGCGCATCAGGCTTGAGATATGTGCTATACATGTACATGACCTCACTAGAAAATCCGGCAAAGAAGATAGCGTCACCGGGCGGATATTTCATGGCGCCGGTAGGAGCAGAATATATAGGCGACGTGATGAATGTGGTGTTTGCAAACGGCTGGGTAGTAGACGAAAACGACAACGTGTATATCTACTATGCATCATCAGACACACGCTTGCACGTGGCAACATCAACAGTGCAACAACTTGTGGATTACTGCCTTAACACGCCGGAAGACGGATTAACAACAGCTGCATCGGTACAAGCCATCAATCAATTAATCGACAAGAATAAATCATTTATTTAACACAACCTTCAGTCTATAAACAACTTATGGCAGCAATCAGAGAGAAAATAGGATATGGATTCGGCGATATGGCGTCGTCCATGTTTTGGAAAGTATTTAGTTACTATCTACCGTTTTTTTACTCCAACATCTTCGGGCTCAGCCTGATAGATGCGGGAATATTAGTGTTGATAACTCGTATATGGGATGCGGTATCCGACCCAATCATGGGCGTGATAGCCGACCGCACACACACCCGCTGGGGCAAGTATCGCCCATACCTGCTGTGGATAGCGGCGCCATTCTCGATATGCGGAATCTTGCTGTTCACGACACCCGACTTGAGCTATGCAGGCAAATTAATCTGGGCGTACGTGACCTACATCCTGATGATGACAGTTTACACCGGCATCAACGTGCCATACGGAGCGATGCTTGGGGTAATGACCGACGACCCAAAAGAGAAGACAGTGTTCTCTTCATTCAGAATGTTCTTTGCATACGGAGGTTCGTTCATCGCCTTGGCATCATGGGAACCGATATGTAACTATTTCAAAAACAGCATCGGAGCATCACCTGAGAGTTGCTGGCAACTGGCAATGATAGTAATCGCAGCTGCATGTTTCGTGTTGTTTATCTGCTGCTTCTCGTTGACACGCGAGCACTTGAAGACCACATCGGTGGTATCGGTTGGTTCAGACTTTAAAGCGCTGATATCCAACAAGCCATGGTGGATATTGATAGGCGCAGCGTTGTGCTTCAACTTGTTCAACACCGTGAGAGGTGCAACAGTAGCATACTTCTTTGCTGATGTAGTGGGCAACGATGCGAACCTGATAATAGGCTCATTAACAATACTTTTCTACTCAGGATTGTTCTTGAGTGTAGGCGAAGTAGCCAACATGGTGGGTGTGGCATTGGCAGTGCCCATCGCCGGACGCCTAGGAAAGAAAACGACATTCATCATCGTGAATGCAATCTTGGTGGTACTCAGCGTGATATTCTTCTTCGTGCCAAGCACACCGGGCGGATATTGGGTAATGCTGTTGCTCCAAATCATCATATCAATCAACACGGGCATCATGTCACCGCTGGTATGGTCAATGTATGCAGACGTGAGCGATTATGCTGAATTAGAGTACAATACGGCATCAACAGGACTAATCTTCTCGTCATCATCAATGGCACAGAAGTTTGGCGGGGCATTTGGAGGCGCAGCAGTGTTGTGGTTGCTAGATGCATGCCAATACATCACACGCGAAAACGGACAAGATGCGCTAGACATCACCCAACCGAGCGGCGCGATAACTTGCTTGTGGATGCTGATGAGCTTCATCCCGGCAGCGGTGGCATTGCTGTCAATGCTAATTGTCTGGGCATACCCATTGACAACAAAGCGTGTGGATGAAATTGTAGAGCAACTAAAAGTTGTCAGAAACAAAAAAGACTAATAATCAGATATATATCCCCGTCAAGGAAGCTTGGCGGGGTATTTTACAAAATAAAACTCACCTCAAAAATTATGACTGATAAATCGGTATTTTCAAATCAGATAATTGAAAACCTACAGACCTGTATATTACCGTTTTGGATAAATAACATGGTCGACCCACGTGGAGGTTTTTACGGTCGCTGCGACGGAAATAACAACATCGTGGCCGACGCACCGAAAGGCGCGATATTGAACGCAAGAATTTTGTGGGCATTCTCGGCAGCATATCGGTTGTTGCGCAATCCCAAGTATCTGGACATGGCCAATCGTGCTAAGCGACAGATAATTGACAAGTTTTATGACCCCGAATATGGAGGCATCTACTGGTCGCTGAACGCAGACGGGACGCCGTTGGACACCAAAAAGCAGTTTTATGCGATAGGATTTGCCATCTATGGGCTATCAGAGCTCGTGAGGGCAAACGGTGATAAAGAGGCACTTGACTATGCTCAACGGTTGTTTAACGACATTGAGAGCCACAGCCGCGACTATGAGCGCGGGGGATATCGCGAGGCAACGACGCGCGACTGGCAACCAATTGCCGACATGAGACTTAGCGAAAAAGACGAGAATTTCTCAAAGACGATGAATACCCACTTGCACATCATTGAGCCGTACACTAACTTGCTGAGAGTGTGGGATTCAGCACGTCTGCGCGAAGCCACAACCAACTTGTTGAACATATTTCTCGACACAATCGAGGACGGCAACAAGCGAGGGCACTTGAACTTGTTTTTTGATGACGACTGGAATTGTCAGAGCAATATTTTGTCGTATGGTCATGATATTGAGGCCTCTTGGTTGTTGCTGGAGACCGCACAAGTGCTAGGCGACAAGGGATTGAAAGAAAAGGCACTTGCTCACACCGAGCGAATCGCAACAGCAGCGCTGGAAGGCAGATGCTACGATGGCTCAATGGTTTATGAGCGACACGAGGATGGAGCATACGACAACGACAAGCATTGGTGGGTACAAGCCGAGAACGTAATCGGTCAAATCTACTTGTGGAAATATCATAATCGCCCGGAAATGTTGGAAAAAGCATGGCAATCATGGCAATATATTCGCGAAAATCTCGTTGATTATGATAAAGGCGAGTGGCATTGGAGCCGACGTTCGGTTGATGGGAGCATCAATCGAGATGACGATAAAGCCGGATTCTGGAAGTGCCCGTACCACAATTCACGCATGTGCATTGAAGTATTTGAGCGCCTGAACGACTAAAAAATCAACAAACAAACCAAAATATGCAACCAGTACTAAAAAATCTCCCTCTCTCCTCCAAACCTCTAAAATTCAACCCATTACTAAAAACCGTCATCTGGGGCGGAAAAGACATAAGACCGTTTAAAGGCCTGGAAGCCAACGATGAAACGATAGGCGAAAGCTGGGAAATCTCAGGCGTGCCGGGAGACGAATCGGTAGTGTCGGAAGGAGAATTCAAGGGCTACAACTTGGCAGAAATGTTTGAGAGATATGGAGCCGAGCTAGTAGGCGCAAAGGCAATGAAGGTATCGCCAAAGCGTTTTCCATTGCTAATCAAGATAATAGACGCATGCAACGACCTCTCGGTGCAAGTGCATCCCGATGACAAATTGGCAAATGCGCGCCACAACAGTCCGGGCAAAACCGAGATGTGGTACATAGTCAAGACAAAGCCTAACGCAAAGATATACTGCGGGTTAAAGAGCAAATTGACGCCTGAGAGCTATGAACAAGCCGTAGCCGACAATTCAATCATGGACTCAATTGCTGCGCATGATTCCAAGCCAGGGGTAACGTTTTTCATTCCGGCGGGCCGCATCCACGCTATCGGCGCAGGCAACTTCCTAGTTGAAGTACAACAGACATCAGACATCACTTATCGCATCTACGACTACAATCGTCGTGATTCACAGGGAAATGCGCGTGAATTGCATACACAATTAGCCAAGGATGCCATCGACTACACCGTGTATGACTCATACACAACCGAGGTGGAGGACAATGGTGAAGCATTGACCAAGTTGGTAAAATGCCGTTACTTTGACGTTAACCACTTGACAATCAAAGGTGAAGAATGGACAAAAGACATGAGCGCGAGCGACACATTTGTCACAATGACGTGTATTGAAGGTAGCGCGGAAATAGTGGTTGACGGCAACAAAAGCAGCATCAAGCAAGGCGAATCAATCTTGATTCCGGCAATAGCTAAGTCACTATCAGTCAAAGGAAATGCCAGCTTTATAACCGCAGAAATCACCGAATAAGAGCTGTTTTTTTGGAGTGATAAGTTGAAAAAATACGGATAAGTTTCGTAATTTTGCAGAGAAATTATATCTACAATCATCTAAATACCAAACAAATGAGTAAAATCGTAACATTAGGCGAAATCATGCTAAGACTTTCGCCAGCAGGGAATTACCGATTTGTGCAATGCGACAAATTTGACGTCATCTTTGGCGGTGGCGAGGCAAATGTAGCAGTTAGTTGCGCAAATTATGGGCACGATGCATATTTCGTGAGCAAACTCCCGAAACATGAGATAGGACAAGCAACAGTAAACGCATTACGTCGTTATGGCGTGAATACCAAGTATATAGCTCGCGGAGGCAACCGTGTGGGTATTTATTACTGCGAGACAGGCGCATCAATGCGACCATCGAAGGTGATATATGACCGTGCGGGTTCATCAATCGCCGAAGCAGACCCCGAAGACTTTGATTTTGATGCAATTATGGAAGGTGCAGATTGGTTCCACTGGAGCGGAATCACACCGGCTATCAGCGATAAAGCAGCAGAGCTCACACGCTTGGCATGTGAGGCAGCAAAACGCCACGGGGTAACAGTGAGCGTGGACCTCAACTTCCGTAAGAAGCTATGGACCAAGGAGAAAGCACAATCAATCATGCGTCCGTTGATGAAATATGTTGACGTGTGCATCGGCAATGAGGAAGACGCAGAATTGTGTCTCGGCTTCAAACCGGATGCAGATGTAGAAGCCGGCGAGACCTCGGCAGAAGGCTACAAGGGAATCTTCAAGGCAATGGCAAAAGAATTTGGCTTCAAGTATGTTATTTCGACATTGAGAGAGTCATTCTCAGCAACACATAACGGCTGGAAGGCAATGATATATAACGGCACAGAATTCTATGAATCAAAGCGTTATGATATCAATCCGATAATTGACCGTGTGGGCGGCGGAGACTCATTCTCAGGCGGCATCATCCACGGGTTGTTGACCAAGGCCAACCAAGGCGAGGCACTAGAATTTGCAGTGGCAGCATCAGCGCTCAAGCACACAATCCCCGGGGACTTCAACATGGTATCGGCAGAAGAGGTTGAAGCATTGGCCGGCGGAAGTGCAAACGGACGAGTACAACGATAAGAATCAAAAAGACAGACAATTATGGCAAGATTTGATAATATAGCCGTTCTCAGCAAGATAGGCGAAACGGGCATGGTACCGGTGTTTTATCACAGCAATGTTGAGATAGCAAAACGCGTTGTAAAAGCATGTTACGACGGCGGAGTTAGAGCATTTGAGTTTACCAATCGCGGAGACTTTGCGCATGAGGTATTTGGCGAGGTGGTAAAATTTGCAGCCAAGGAATGCCCCGAGTTGGCAATAGGCGTTGGTTCGGTTGTTGATGCACCGACAGCGTCGTTGTATATTCAGCTGGGAGCCAACTTTGTAGTAGGTCCATTGTTCAACCCCGATGTGGCAAAAGTGTGCAACCGTCGCAGCATCCCCTACACACCGGGATGTGGAAGCGTGTCGGAAGTGGGATTTGCGCAAGAGGCAGGATGCGTATTGTGCAAGATATTCCCGGGCGACGTGCTGGGTCCCAAGTTGGTAAAGGGCTTGTTGGCACCGATGCCATGGTCCAAATTGATGGTCACCGGCGGAGTAGAGCCAACAGAAGAAAATTTGACGAGCTGGTTCAAAGCGGGCGTCTTTTGTGTGGGCATGGGTTCAAAATTGTTCCCGAAAGACAAGGTTGCAGCTGAGGATTGGCAATATGTGACCGATAAGTGTCGCGAGGCGCTTGGTTACATCGCAGCAGTGCGCAAATAATTAGAATTCATATAGCGAGAGGAGGGTGCCTTCAAAGAGGTGCCCTCTTTTTTTTGTAATTTTTTTGAGGGCGGAAACGAGTGGCGGTCAGGGAGTTAGTGGTGGAATGAGTGTGTTAAAAAGTTATTAAAGGCTGGATGTTCGGGTTTTGGGGGTGCGGGTGTTGTAATTTTGTGGTGTCGAACGAGGGGTGATGGGGCATCTCGGTGTCGGTAGCGACGATGTAAGTGTCAGGTAGCGTGGAACACACTGCGTGTACCGC
>CAYTFG010000020.1:0-23256 GCA_964436925.1 uncultured Bacteroides sp.
AGGAGGGGTGGAATGTCGGGATTTATTTGTACATTTGTGGTGGATAATAAATGGTATCGCATTTAGAGGAAGTTTTTTATTCGCGGATGAAAAAATATAGTTTGGAATCTAATAGCGATAGAAGCGGAGTGAAAAACGAAGTGAAGTAACGAAGTGAAAAACGAAATGGAAAAATTTATAATGAAAAATATAATGAAATCTAATGGAATGATGACTAAGTGGCTTAAGTCAGGATTGGGATTGGCAATGTTGTTGTCAATGATGTGTGGAGGCGTAGCCAACGCTCAGACTGCACGTAGTTTTAAAGTTTATAATTCGGCGGATAGTGCGTCGGTTCTTGAGGTGTATTTGCCGGAGAATCCCACAGGGCGTGCGATAGTTGATTGCCCGGGAGGCGGATATTCCATGCTGGCAATGGATCATGAGGGCTATGACTGGGTGGATTATTTTAACGGCCAGGGCATAGCGTATTGTATATTGACTTACAGAATGCCTCACGGAGATAGAAATATACTGCTTGGTGATGCATATCGTGCGATAAAGACGGTGAGGGATAGCTCGGAGGTGTGGCATGTGAACCGATATGACGTGGGCATCATGGGCTTTTCGGCAGGTGGACACTTGGCTTCATCGGTGAGCACGCATGCGCCGTATGAGTCGCGCCCAAATTTTACCATTTTGTTTTATCCGGTGGTGTCGATGAATGAAAAGGAGACGCACCAGGGCTCTTGTGAGGGCTTCCTCGGCGAGGGACGCAAGGATGAATCATTGGTGAAAGAGTGGTCAAATTATAACGTCGTCAGCACGCACTTGGTGCCACCTGCAATATTGTTTATGGCAGGTGATGATGGATTGGTGCCCCCGGCAACCAATGGCATGAGATATTACGCAGCATTGAGAAATGCGGGTACACCGTGTGCAATGTATGTTTACCCGTCGGGTGGCCATGGTTTTGGCTTTCATCAGGACTATGAGTATCACAATCAGATGCTGGATGAGTTGACAACATGGCTAAAGAATTTGCCGTCACCAAAGGCTGACGCCGTGAGAGTGGCATGTATCGGTAACAGCATAACCGATGGCTATGGCGTGGATATGTGTGATGTGAACGGTTATCCTGCGCAGTTGCAGAAGTTGCTGGGTGAGGGCTATTATGTGCGCAATTTCGGGCGCAGTGCGCGCACGTTGTTGAATAAGGGTGATTATCCGTATATGAAGGAGGAAGCGTGGGAGCACGCTAAGGCTTTCAACCCCAATATAGTAATCATAAAGTTGGGCACCAATGATTCCAAGCCTGAGAATTGGCAATATGGAAAGGAATTTGAGCACGATATGCAGCAAATGGTAGATGAATTGAAGGCGTTGCCGGCTCATCCTACAATCTATCTGGCAACACCAATACCAGCGTTTAAGAGCACGTGGAACATTTCAGATAGTGTAATCACCAATGAGATAATTCCAATCATCCGTAAGGTTGCTAAGAAGAATAAGCTAAAGGTTGTGGAATTTCATGAGCAATTTAAGGATAATGACGGCAAGCAGATGCTTGACGATGGAATCCACCCGACAGCCGAAGGCGATAGCCAAATGGCGCGTATAGTGTCAGCGGCATTGAAGAATTAAGACTTGGTGGCGCGAAGAATTTCGCGTTTACCTTGTGGTGGGCCTGCAAGACGTTCGACAGCAAGGCCTATTTGTGAGAATTGGCGACGAATGGCGCCTTTAGCGCAGTAGGTGGAGAGGACAGCTTGCGGGCTCATTGCGTTGTAGACTTTGAGGAACATATCGAGAGACCACATATCAGGTTGCTTTTCGGGAGCAAATGCGTCGTAATAGACAACATCTTGGTTGCTTGGTAACGGAGCTGTGAGGAAGTTGGCGTGAATTTTGTTGAGGAAGAAATTTGGCCGAATTTCTACGGTAGTGTTCCAGGGGGCAGCGTGGAGGTCGGAGAATAGTTGCGGGTCAACGAAGGAGCCGTAATTAAGGGCTTTGACTTGGTCGTCGTTGATGGGGTATAATTCGATAGAGGAGTAGTGGACTTCACGGCCAGAGGCGGCGCTGACGGTAAGAGCCGCGTTAAGGCCTGTGCCGAAGCCAATTTCCAACACGTTTATAGTCTCGGAGGGCGCCATAGACTCCAGGCGATGACGGAAAGCACAGTTGATGTAGATGTGTATGCTCTCAGCAAGCGCGCCTTTGATGGAGTGGTAATGCTCGTCGAGTTGCGGGAGGTAAATAGTGGAAGAACCGTCGTCGGTAGACTGGATGATGTATTGCGGATTAGCTAGAATATTGTCGTCCATAATGAAAATTGGTTGAAAAACAAGTAACTCATTGGTAATAATCGGCAACCACTGCCAGTTAATATCAATGAGTTACAAAATTAAGCCAAATATTCCAATAACGCAAATGGAGATATTGGCGTCACACCTGTAAAATCACACAATCATAAAATGTCTAAATGGAAAAATAAACGATAATCTGTGTATTTTCTTTAAGCAATAACGTCATTTTCAACGCGAGAAATCTTGATGCCACAGTTCATGGCATTGACACAATCAATGAAGTCAGAGATTGTGGCCAAAGTCCATTGTTCGGTGACATAAAGAGTTTCAGAGCCACAAGCGACAGGACGAGCGCGAGTGCGCTTGAGGTTGGAACGTTTAACGCGCGAGGTATATTCCTCTTCAGTTTCAATGAAATGCGGGGCTTTGATGCCGAGGAGGCCGAGACTTTCATAGACGGTGTCGGGGTCTTCGGCGTGTGCCACGTAATATTCAACTACGCGATGAGCGAGCTCGGTCTTGTTGAAAGGGCCGTCGAGGTCGTTAATCATGTAGGTAGAGTTATCTTGCGGCTCTTTGCGAGCTTCGTAAGCGTGACTGAAGTCGCGACGTAGTTGACGGAGGTCGCATTTGGAGACGATACCTGTTGCGGCGAGATAGTCGGCGAGAATAGGGTCGGCTGTATCGATGTAGTCAACAATGTCGCGTTTAAGTTTGTGACGGCGGTTAGATTGCTCAAAAAGCTTGACAATCTTCACGGCGAGGTCGCTGCTGAGATAAAAAATTTCGTCGTTGAATCTAGTGCGAAATCCTTTAAGAGTTTGTTGGATAACATGCAACAGGCCGTTGCTGTCAGGAACTTGAACAGAATAGACAATAGAGTATTTTTCGAAATTAGAGGTAGAGTAATTGCCATTGAGTGATGACAAGGCAACTGCATCGTCAACACACCCAAAGCGCACAATCGCATCTTGAGACGCGCTTGCTAAAACAAAGACTATTCCTCGATGTTTTTCTCTCATGGTGAATGTATTTTAGATAATTGCACTGCAATTATACAACATTTTATTAAAATAAACAAATAAAAATAATAAAAAGTGAGGTTTTGGGGCATTTTATGGCAAAATAAGGTCGGAATTTAATAAATAATAGCTCATAGAGGTGGTTAGAAGCTAAGTTCTAAATAAATTAGAGCCGGGTGAAAATATTGGACAATAAAGAGCGAAAAATGAGTGTATTTACAATTTATCGGGCGGTTTTGCGTTAATAATATATTGGAATAAAAAAGAAGGATATTATTTAAACGAGAATTTGATGAAAAGAATAATATATATCATTATGCTGGTGATGAGTTTGGCTAGCGGTGTGTCGTGTATCGAAGATGGATTCACGACATCACCGTCGGCACAACCCGAGTTTTCGGTGGATACGCTGAATATGGGCGTTGTGTTTACCGAGACGGGAACCACCACGCATAAGTTTGTCGTTTACAACCGCAATTCAAAGGGAATCAGCATTTCATCGATATCGTTGTCGGGCGCGAATGCTGAATTGTTTAGAATGAATGTTGACGGTTTCAGCGGTAAGTCATTCTCAAATGTAGAAATCAGGGCAAATGATTCCATCTATGTGCTTGTCGAGGCGACGTTGCCGGCAAATGATGCTGACGAAACGCAAAACAAGAGCGCAAAGATAGACTTTGTGACCAACGGCGTGACACGTTCGGTGGTAGTCGCAGCAGACGGTCAGGATGTGAATCGCCAATATGCAACGATAATTGAGGGCGATGAGTCATGGACTTCGCAACGCCCGTATCAAATATATGACAGTCTAGTGGTGGCAGAGGGCGCAAAGCTCACTCTCGGCGCAGGAACCAGGCTTTATTTCCACGATGGGGCGTCGCTGATAGTGCGGGGCACCCTAGTGACTCGCGGGACGTCAGAGAAGCCAATAACGCTTAGTGGAGACCGCACGGGCAATGTGGTGACAAATATCTCGTTTGATATCATGTCAAAGCAATGGGACGGGGTGTATTTCACAGCGACGAGCACAGACAATGAGTTGGCGTATACCACTGTGAGAAATACGTCAAACGGCGTTATCGTGTATGGCAGTGAGGAAGAGAGCAAAACCGGCTTGCAATTGCAAAATTGCGTGTTCACCAATTCAGGCGGTTATTCGCTGGCAGCAGTAAATGCCGATGTAAAGGCATACGGCTGTGAATTCAGTGATGCATCAAGCGGCGTCGTTTATCTCGAGAGCGGAAATCACGAGTTTAATCAATGTACATTTGCCAATTATTACTTGTTTACGGCATTGGGAGGCCCTGCTATACAGTTGAGTCATCTGAGTGATAAGTTCAGCAACGGCAGTGAGTTGCCCTATATGACAGCTGTGTTTAGCAACTCGATAATCTATGGTAATGGTAGTGACCTGAGTCATGGCGATTTGACCGGCACGCAGGTATATTTTAAGCGTTGCTTGCTGAAGAGCGAAGGTAGTGACGATGATAATTTTATCTTGTGCTTGTGGGGTGAGAATCCGCTGTATTACACAGTAAGAGAAGATTATGTGTTTGACTATAGGCTGAAGGATGAGTCACCGGCGATAGGTGCGGGTGATGTGTCATTGAATTCGCCGTTGTCGAGCGTAGACCGATATGGGAAGGCGCGAGGAACAGCGCCGGACTTAGGAGCGTATGTTTATACGCCTGAAGAGAAATAAAAGTTACTTAATTCATACTCGAAAAAAAAAGTCCGAAAGGATGATGTCATCTTCTCGGGCTAATTTTTTTATTTGGCTAGTTCGTTGGGACGATACACGAGAGTGCAAGGTGGATGGTTGATAAATATTTCGCGAGCGACGCGAGCAATATCATCGAGAGTAATCTTGCGGTATTGTTCAACGATAAGGTTGATGTCTTGGTTGTGGATTTCAGCCGTGGCGAGAGCTTGCGCTTTGGCAAGATAGCCCATGTTGTTGAATGTCTGGTTAGACTCGAAGCGGTTGAGAGTGCGTTCAAGTTCATATTGCGAGATTTCGCCGGGCGTGGCGAGGCGAATAGCTTCGTCCAAGAGCGCTTTTTCAGCGTTAGCGAGACATTCATCCGATTCGTTAGTGATGCGGCCGGAGAGGATAATAAGGCCTGATTCTTCGTTGCCGGTGATGGATGCATCGGCTTCGGTGAACAGCGTGCCGTCGTTGATGAGGTGCTGATAGATGCGAGAGGAGCGTCCTGCAGCAAGGAGGTCGGTGATGAGGTCGCAAATGATGTAGTCGGGAGAGGAATAGCGAGGCATGCGGAAAGCGATGGTGAGCGTAGTTTGTGGCACGTCACCGTAGACAACCGAGCGACGTGATTGGCAAGGATATTCCTCCTCGGGAATGTGGCGGGGAGTGATGTCACGAGCGGGGATGTCGCCAAACCATTTGTCGATGAGCTGTTTTGTGCGCTCCAGCGTAACGTTGCCCGAGATGGCAATCACGGCATTGTTAGGGGCGTAGTGCTTGAAGAAAAAGTCGCGGACGTTGTCTTGGGTGACTTTCTCGATGTGAGCAATTTCTTTGCCGATAACGGGGTATCGGTAGGGGTGCTCGCGGTACATCATAGCGCGTAAGTAGTGGCTCATGTCACCGTACGGGCGGTTTAGGCACACTTCTTTGAATTCTTCGATTACGACACCGCGTTGCACTTCGAGGGCTTTGTCGTTGAAAGCGAGGGATAACATACGGTCGCTTTCGAGGTGCAGAGCCGTCTCGATGTTTTGTGCGGGCACGACGTCATAGAAGTTGGTGAAGTCGTCGCTGGTCCAAGCGTTGCTATAACCACCGGCTTGTTCCAGCTCGGCGTCATAGTTGGGAATGTTAATGCTACCACCAAACATGAGGTGTTCAAAGAGGTGGGCCATGCCGGTGAGGTCATCAGACTCGTCACGAGCGCCGACATTATATAGAACGTCAACAGCAACCATTGCTGTTGACGAATCGTAGTTATGGACAACTTTCAGTCCATTATCTAGTGTAAAGTGATTTGTTTCAATCATTTGATAACTTTCATGCTGATGATTTTCACGTCTTCTTTAGGACGGTCGCGGCCATCGGTGGGCACTTTTTCGATTTTGTCGATAGTTTCCATACCGTCAATAACTTCTCCATACACGGTGTAGTCACCGTCGAGGTGAGGAGCACCGCCAACAGTGCGGTAAGCTTCTTTTTGCGCGTCGGTGAGAGAAGGAGAATCTTGAGCGGCGATAGCTTCGGTTTCAGCGATGAGTTCGTCTTGGAGTTTTTTCAAACCTGTGGTGTCTTGAGCGGCTTGCATCTTGCGAATCTCGTCCATGTGTTGTTGAGCGAGACGGCCGAAAACTTTTTGCATGTAACCGTTGAGCATTTGTTGCTCGAGAGCGGCAAGGCGCTTGTCGTCATAAGTGCGGCCGGTGACGATGTAGAATTGAGAAGCAGAAGAGCGCTTTTCGGGGTTAACAGCGTCGCCTGTGCGAGCGGCGCAGAGGGCACCGCGCTTGTTGAAGTGCTTGGGATAAACGATTTCGGCGGGGATTGTGTAACCTAAGTCACCGGCGCCGAGAGCTTGTCCGGGAGCAGCTGTTTTAGAATCGGGGTCGCCGGCTTGAACCATGAATTGGTCAATCACGCGGTGGAAAAGCAGGCCTTCGTAAGTTCCATCGTTGACGAGCTTGACAAAGTTGTCGCGGTGGTTAGGGGTGTCACCGTAAAGGAGAATAGTGAAGTCTCCGAGGGTAGTTTTAACTTGAACTTTAACGTCGTTTGTGTCGACGGGGTTGGTAGTTTTGTTGTCCGATTCCATATTTTTAGTTTCGTTGGCAATGCTTTTTGCTTCGCCGGTGTTGCAAGCAGCAACGGCAAGGAGCATAACAAAAGCGGATAATAAATTTTTAATTTTCATTATAGGAGAACAGTAAAGAGTGAGTTGATAAATAACGTAGCGCCTCACGGCAAGCCGATGGCGCTAGTTTATAGATTAAAGGGATGATGTGGAGATTAAAGACTAGATTATGTTTTTAGGGTGCAGGCGCTTGTAGATGCGACGGAAGTTGTTGTCGCCGGCGCTGAGCTCTTCGGCGTGGTCTTCGTAGTCTTCTCCCCAAATGCATTGAATGAGGTCACCAATGTAGCGATGCTCGCGGTCTTTGTCGATAGTAGATGCGATGAGACGCTTAATTGATGACTGATATTTTTCAGGGTCGATAGCGTTGAGATATCGAGCTGCACTTGCAAGGAATTGACCGGTCACGTCAACCATAATCATGTTGTCGACGATTGCGTCTATATCTTTATCACAAGAATCGATGTTGTTGGCGAGGTATTCGTAAGTAATGAGCCCATCGGGGTCATTTGCCAATTTTTTGAGTACTTCCGAGTCCATTGTGTAATTGTTTTAGGATTATAGAGCAAAGATACAACGTTTCGATTAAATCTCCAAACGAGGTGTTGTTAATCGGCATTAATTCTTTGCTTAACGTAGTCAGCAATGATGTCGGCCATCTGCGTCATAGGGAGAATGGCGGAGTTGAAGGTGAGGTCATAGCTGGCAGCGTCGCCCCAACGTTTGTCGGTGTAGAAGTTGTAATAGTTGGCGCGAAGTTTGTCGGTTTTCTCGGCGAGGGCTTTAGCTTTGTGTGCGTCTTGGCAGTCACCGCGTTTGAGAATGCGCTTCACGCGAGCGTTGATGGGCGCGTGAACAAAAATCTTGATAACGTTAGGGCGGTCGCGGAGAACGTAGTCAGCGCTACGGCCAACGATTATGCAAGAAGAGCGTTGAGCTATGTCGTTGATAAATTCGCTTTGAGCGTTGTAGATGTTTTCGTCGCTGATGACGTTAGAATTGCTGTACCAGTTGGTGGCATTGTATCCCAAGTTGAAGGGCATAATTCCGGTGTAGAAACGCGGGAACCGTTCGTCGTTTCGTTCAAAGTATTCCGGGCTAAGACCTTTAGATTTAGCGGCTTCGAGAAGGAGTTCTTTGTCGTAATAAGCGATACCAAGTCTTTCGGCGAGAAGTTTGCCAAGTTCGCGACCACCGCTACCAAATTGTCGACCGATGGTGATAACGTAATTAGAAAGTTTTTTGTCAGTCATAGTGCTTTAGGTAAAATTATAAGATTATAAATAAAGTAGTTAGAATGCATTTTTTTCACCGACGATGGCGTTTGTGACGGTGCGCACAATGATTTTCAAGTCGAGGAGGAGGCTCCAGTGTTCAATGTACCACACGTCATATTCGACACGTTTTTCCATCTTCCAAAGCTGGTCAGTGATGCCACGATAGCCGTTGATTTGCGCCCAGCCGGTGATACCGGGTTTTACGACGTGACGCAGCATATATTTGTTGATGAGTTGGGAGTAGTCTTCGGTGTGTTTAATCATGTGAGGTCTGGGGCCGACAACTGACATGTGGCCGAGCCAAACGTTGATAAACTGCGGAAGCTCATCGATGGAAGTTTTGCGCAGAATGTTGCCAAGGCGAGTTTTGCGGGGGTCGTTTTCGGTGGCTTGGTCACGGTCGCTGGTGTTGTTAACGACCATGGTGCGGAATTTCCACATTTTGAAAGGACGGCCACGATAACCTGTGCGCTCTTGGCGGAAGAATATAGGTCCCGGAGATGATAGCTTGATAGCAATTCCAACGGGAATGAAAACCAGCGGGGAGAGGAGGAGCGCGATTGAGGAGAAAATGATGTCAAAAGTGCGCTTAATGCAGCGGTTAATGATGCTTTTGAGCGGGTTGTGGCGCAATGAAAGTACCGGGACGGAGCCAATGTTGTACATTTCAAATCCGCGGGTGAGGTAACGGCTGATTTGAGGAACGTAGTAGAATTGGACCACGTTGTCGTCGGCAACTTTGATTACGCGGGAGAGGGTTTCGGCATTTTCACCGATGAGGGTGTAGAATATTTCATCAATCTTGGCGTCTTTGACGTATGTGTCAAGGTCGCGGATGTGAATGAAGTCATATTCGAGGTTTCCGGGGTTTACTTCGCCACAGAAGGCCATGATGCGGTAACCAAAACCGGCATCGCTGTGAATTTCTTCAATGAGCTTGCGTGCAGTGGCGTTTGTGCCGACGATGAGCACGCGACTGAAGTTGTAGCCTTTGCGACGCAGGCGTTTAATAGCCCAGCGGTTGAATGCACTCCACAGGGGCATCGTCACGATGAGGAGGCCGTAAAATTCGAGATAGCCGATAGTGGGGGATATGTCTACGCCGAGGAATGTCATGAGGAGCATAAATACCGAGGCGTGGGCGCAAACTTTGATGATGGCCACACGGATGATGTGCTCCATCTGGATGGCGCGCTGGCGGTAGATGTGTCCCATCCAATACATGACGGGGAGGTATGCAATGTTTATGACGAGGAAAAGTTCGCGAGGACGTTGTTGGAGAATGTCGGGACACAGCAAAGTAGTCACAACAAAAATGATGTTGAGAACGACTAATTCGCTTAATGAAAGTAGAGCGTTGAGGTAACGTCCGTATCTTCCTCGTTGGTTAACGGTTGGCATTCAGAACGAAGTTTATTGCAGTTATGTTTTTACCGGAGAGATATCAGGAGAAAGGTTAGAATAGCAGTGAGGGCGCAAGAGATGCGCCCAAACTGTCGTTTATAGAGTCAATGTTCTAGCTGAGAGAGTTAGCTCTAAAAAGGGGAGGGATTAGAGCTTGCTGTCGATAACGCCAATCTTCTTTTCGAGAGTAGCGATGTCTTCTTTGATGTGCTGGATTTTGCGTTGCATTTCGCGAAGCATAGAGTCACCGGCTTTAGACTTGGAATTGAAGAATCCCATGTTGTTTTCGATTGTTTGGAGCTCTGTGCGCTTTCCTTCGTAAGAGCGGAGGAGGCGTTCGCGTTCGCGATAAAGCTTGTTCTCGTCATCGGCGATTTCGCTGATAGAGTTTTCAAAGTTAGCCAAGTTGGCGCGCACTTCACGCATATCCAAGCGGTCTTGCAGCTCGGTAACCTTAGCGCGATAAGCTTCATAAATCTTGTCTTTTTCGCGGAAAGGAACGTGACCGATAGAAGACCATTTAGCTGTCAATTCTTTGACAGTGGCGATGGCTTCTTCACGAGGAGCATCGGCAGGAATAGCGTTGAGAGCGTCAATAACTTCGCGTTTAGCTTTGAGGTTGGCAATTTCAACTTGTCGAGTGCCTGAAGTGGCTTTTTTCTTGCGGTCAAAGAACGTGTCGCAAGCTTCAAGGAAACGGTGCCAAACGGCGTCGCTGTGTTTCTTAGCAACGGTGCCGACGGTTTTCCATTCTTTTTGGAGCTCAACGAGTTCTTCGGTGGTCTTGCGCCAGTCGGTGCTGTCTTTGAGGGCTTCAGCGCGCTCGCAAAGGGCAATTTTCTTAGCAAGATTTTGAGCAAGAGTATCTTTGGTTGATTTGAAGTATTCAGCTTTAGCGGCGAAGAACTTGTCGCAAGTTTCGCGGAAACGAGCGAAGAGAGCGTTGTTCATCTTCTTTGAAGCGAAACCAAGTTTCTTCCAGTCTTCTTGAGCTTGGAGGATTTGTTTGGTCATTTCGTCCCAAGCAGCGAAGCTCTTGAGGGCAGCGAAGTCGAGGGCTTCAACGCGTTCACAAATAGCGGTTTTGGCTTGCTCGTTGGCTTGTTCGTTGGCTTTGCGAGCTTCGAAGTGAGCTTGATAGCGCTTGTTGATAGCGGTAGAGAAGTCTTTGAACTTGTTCCAGATTTCGTCGCGGATGTCTTTAGCAACGGGGCCTGTTTGGCGCCATTTCTCGTGGAGCTCTTGTAGACGACGGAAAGCGACGATGATGTCAGGTTCCTCGGTCAATTTTTGAGCTTCGTCGATGAGCAATTGCTTGGTGTCAAGGTTTTTGCGGAAGTCATAGTCGCGCAAGTCCTTGTTAATCTTCAATTGGTCGTAGTAGTGCTCTTGAACTTCTTTGAAACGTTTTTGGATTTCAGTTTCATCGGTGGGAGCGACTTCGCCAATGTTGAAGAATTCTTGGCGTAGCTCTTGGAAACGAGGATAAGTGCGGTTAACGTTGTCAGTATCTCCGGCGAGGGTGTTAATCTCGTCGATGATAGCGCGTTTGCGGTCGAGGTTAGCAGCACGTAGGGTTTCTTGTTCAGAGGTCCACGCAGTTTTCTTGTCCTTAATTTGGTTAAGGATTTCTTTGAACTCATCTTCGATGGGGTCAGCTTCGGGCTTAAATTCAGAAGGATTTTCAGCGCCTTCTTGTTCTTTATCGTGAGCTGCTTTAGCATCGGCTAGTTCAGCAGCTTTAATTTCGGAAAATTGTCGGCGAATGCGAGAAACTTCGTCACGACGAATTTCACTGCCATCTTTTTCCAAAATGTTTTTAGCGGAAGCAAGGAGTGAATCTTTTGTGACAGGCTCCGAAGAAGAAATAGCATCGCTATCGTTAGCGACAGCTTGTTCAGTTTCGGGTTTTTCATCAGCAATCGGATTTTCCGTTGCCTCATTCAAGGTTTTATCCGGTTCCTGTGGGTTGAGGATGTCGGATGGTTCGCGCATTTCCATAATTTTTAGGGTATTATATAATTTTTGTTTTTTATATTTCTTTAGTATAATCGCCAAATTTAAGAATTATTTTAAATACTACCAAGGTTTAGATTGAATTTTTTAATAAAAAAGTTCGAAAAATAACAATCGGGGCAAATTTAGGCGAAAAAAATAACAGTTTCCGAGTCAAAGACGCGGAAACTGTCAAAAGTTATATTTGAAATGAATGGTCAGATTATTTTACAACCACGCGGCGAGAGAAGTCGTTGATGACGACGATGTATAGGCCACCGGCGAGCTGAAGAGTTGTTTCGCCTTGGCTGATTTTGCCGTTGAAGTAAGTGCGACCGTCAGCGCCGTAAACGCCGGCTTTAACCTTGCCGTTGAAAGACGATTGAATAACCAATTGAGAATCGCGAGAGAACGCATCCCATTGATGATAGTCGGCAGCTGGTGATGTAATAGCCGATTCATCACCGTAGCGTGTAGCCGAGATGTTGTCAATGGTGTAACGAGCTGCGGTGGTGGGTTGTATTATGCGCAACATTACCGAGCCTTTTTGGTTGATTGCTACGTCATACTTGCTGAAGCCATCGTAGTTGGAAATTTCTATAGACTTGGCGGTAACCCAAGAGCTGCCATTGTCGGTTGAGTAATCAACGTTGATGGTTGCCACTTCTTTAGAGCCCCAGCTTTCAGCGTAGAATGAAAGTGTGCCTACGCCTTGAGTGAGAGGAGTAGCAGTAGCGATGTATCCGCCTGCTTTCTTGTTTCCGCGACCGGCAACCTCGCCTTCATAAGCATTTTGGGCAAATACGCCGAAGTTGAACAGATTCCATGTTGTTGCAGTTCCGGTGTATGAGGTTAAAGTTGTGCAGTAACCGGAAGGAAGTTCGTTTGTTTCAAATGTTTCCAAGAAATATTCATTTGAAGTGATAGTGCCTTCAATCTCAGCGCTTTCATAATTGAAAGATCCGGCTGTAGCAGTGATGTCGGTAGTATATTTACCTGGAGTGTCACCGTAGAGACGCATATAGAAACGGTCTTCTTCAGGGTCAAGAGTTATTGATGTTGACCAATTGCTCTTATCGGTAGAAACTTGGAACGGAGAAGCAACCGAGATGGTTATATCGTTAGAGATATTTTCAATTTCGGCAATAATTTCTGCGACTTCAGACGGAGTGCCTTGGGTGGCAACAAATGATAATTCGCCGTCATAAAGGAACTGAATTGAAGGTATTGGAGTAGCAGTTGTTACTGTTACCGTTTCAGAAGTCTTTGAAGCTGAAGAAACTGTATAAGTATAAGTAGTTTCCGGAGTCAAATTGGTGATGGTGTATTTGCCGGTAGTTGCGGTAACGGCAATGGGGTAGCCTTGGAGAAGTTGGCCACTCTGATAGAGGTTGATGCTGTAGTTGCCGTCGGTGGCATCACCGATGTAAACCCAGTTGGCGGTGAAAGAATCTTCAGTGATGTCAGAAGGTGCATTGACAGGAAGACCGTCAATTGCATTAGCTTTGATTGTTACGGTTGATTTTGCATCGCCGGAGGTGAGGGTGAGTGTTGCTGTAGCGCTACCCACGGTGCTGCTGTTATATTTGACGATAATGGCGCCTCCGGCTTCAGAATTAGCTGTAGATGCAGCAATTGAAGAAGAAGGAATGCATGAGAAACCTTGACCGGAGAGCGAAATGCTGACATTCTGGTCGAGGTTGATACCTTTTACAGTAATAGAGTAAGTCTTGGTGACGCCAATGGCAGTTGTGCCCATGTCGATGGTTGAGCCGTCAACGGGGGTAGCAATTGAAGGGTCGGCGTTGAGCGTTGATGACCAATTGCTTGTGGTCTTGTTGCCCCAAATGTATTCAACCAATTCAGGATAGTCGATAAATGGGTTGCGGTTCTTTTGCGCAGCATAGATAGCCTCGTTACGGTTAGTCTCTTTTTCGCTGACGGGGTCTTCGCGGTGCCATTTGAGAAGCAGGTTGAGGGCCCAATCGCTGAATGCCGGGTAGCTTGTGCCGTTGAGCATTTCGCTGGTCCACCCGCTCACTTGGTTGTTGTAGCAAGCTATCATGTAGAAATAGCTGCGAGCCAAGTCACCTTTGTATTGGTCATCCGGTTCAAAAACAGTACCGGTGTATCCGCTGAATGTGCAAGTTCCTAATTTGCCGAGTGCCGAAACGCCGTTGCTGGAAGCGATAGATGTGCCATTAGCACATTCACCGTACGGGTAATTGCCGCGTTGGTTATTAACTATACCATCGGTGGGGTAAATGTGGAATGCGTCGCTATACATCGGTGAGTTACCATTAAACCAACTTTTAGGGAATGAGTGCTCGCGGTTATAGCAGTCACCAATGACACTATAAGTACCGCATTGTTCAGAAGAGTAGGTCCAGCGTTTGGTAGAATAGATATCCCAAATTTTGCCGTTGGAGTCAACGTCAGAAGTTTTGTACAACGACCAGAGGCCACTATAAGAAACGTCGGTGTGGCTTCCGATTGTTTGATAGAGCGCAGTTAGGAGCTCTTGACCCTTTTTGCCTTCACAGTTGTTATAATAGCCGGAAGGAATGGCTGCTTGGGTGAATACATTGGTGGTTATGAAGGCCAATGTGAGCCATACAGTTCTAAGCAGTTGATATTTCATTTGATATAATAGCGTTTATACGTGCAAATATACAAAAAATAGCTTAACTTTGTGGTATGAAACGAATAGTAAATTTATTATTGGCGGTGTTGGTAATCGCTTTGGAATCAGCAGCGACAACACAAGTGAAGTGGCTTGAAGAAGTTCATGACTTCGGAGCCTTTGATGAAAGTGAAGGAGTGGTGACTTGTCAATTTAAGTATGTAAATACGGGGGATGAGCCATTGGTAATCGTTGCAGCGCGAGCTACGTGCGGTTGCACCACGCCCCAATACAGCAAAGAACCGTTGGCCCCCGGTGATACAGCCTCGGTGACTGTCTCATATAACGCCGCAGGCCGTCCCGGCAGATTCTCCAAAAAAATATATATAGATACCAATACAGAGATGGTGCGCTCGACGTTGATGATAAAAGGAACTGTAGTCGGCGATGAGGCGACAGTGCAAACTCGCTTCCCGGCAGACTTTGGCAAACTGAAATTACGCACCGGTTCGGTGGCATTTGGTGAAGTGCTCAAGGACCACATCAAGATGGTCTATCTTGAAGGCTATAATCGTTCAACCGATACTATTTATCCTGTGATAACCGATTTGCCCCGATATATAGAAGTGAGCAGCAATCCACCTGCAGTGGCTCCGGGCGAGCAAGTGCAATTTAATTTCTATTTGCGCAGCGACCGTTGCTCGGGTTGGGGATTGATAACTGATTCCATAACGATTGTGCCCGATACACGTGAGCCTGAGAAAACTTATCCCTATTCGGCAGCAATGATTCTTGTTGAGGATTTCTCTAAATTGACGCCGGGACAACGTGCCAAGGCTCCACACATCGCTGTTGACGGGCCGGCAATAGACTTTGAACGACTATCTCGCCAATCAGGCAGTGTTACTCGCACAATTAAAGTTTACAACACAGGCAAGAGTGTGATGGATATCCACCGCGTGTACACATTGGATGCCGGCGTAGATGTCAAGATTGATAAGACCGAGATTAAGAGTGGCAAATCGGCAACGTTGACCGTAACAGTAAATCCGCAAGAATTGCCGGGAGATATGCTTAATGCCAAGGTCGTGGTTATCAGTAATGACCCCGACAAACCAACTTTGTCATTACGAGCAGTAGCCGAGCTTAAAGACTAGATTTCTCTAGAAAACGGATGCTTCTTGATATAGGAAGTTAAAAATACGGTGAACAGCGGGAACATAATCATTCCCATGCCCGAAAGGATAAATGCCAAGGCTTTGCCAATGGCGGTAGACGGATAATAGGGCGCACCGATTGTGGTAACTTCCATGAAGCACCACCACAGCGAAGCCCAATAAGTCTTTACGTCGGGATTGAGCGGGCGTTCACATTCGAGGAATATCAAGCTGGAGAAGTAAATTATCAGTAGCAATACGCTCATGTAGGCTACAAAAATGTTTGTTATGCGGCTCTTGGAGATGTAGCCGATGACAATCGCCATGGCGAGAATTCCGCGAGACAATGGGATAAAGCGCACAAAATAAAGTTGCGGCTCAGAGATGTCTACATCATAAAGTGACAAGATATTTATGTAGGGGATGGATAGAACCAAAAATATCCATCTCCTTTTTATGTATTTCCACCGTTGAGGCGCGAAATATAGCTCGGTGAAAAAGTCGAGGATAAAGATGATGCAAACGACAAATTGAACGGTCATGTAGGTTTTGCTCTGTAAGAAATCTATTCCTGAAAACGTGTCGACAGATATCAGGATAATGAGTAGTACCGAGATGACGAGTATGACTGAGTGGGTAATTCTTATGGGCTTAATCATTGTGCTTGTGTTTTATTGATATTTATGTGGGCAAGTGTAGATAACTTGAGATTAAATATGGGTAGAACAGCGATGGCGTGCTCAGTGATTGTTGATGTTATTGCTTCATAGGCTTTAAGTCGGGCGTCGGCCGAAAAACAATATATGTTTAGCGGTGTGCCTTGAGGCGTTGTGTTCAATAAACGCACAATGAGCAGGCGTTGTTTGGCGATGAACGGCGCTTCACGCAGATAAAGGCTCAAATAGGCGCGATAAAGCCCAAGATTTGTCTCGACGGTGCCGTTTATTGCCTCGTTTTCGGCGCTGATGCTTGGACTGATGATGTCTTTCACAAAAGTCGCCAACTGAGGGAGCTTACCGACAATATTGTTGACGGTGGCGCTATCACACGTTTTTATGCTGAGCGGGTCAATAATTATAGATAAGTCAATGAGCCGATTATTACTATTGTATATATTGCGATAATTGATAAACGAAGTGGAGATGAGAGTGTAGGGCGGAAGCATGACGAGTGCAAGGTCGCGATTTTGAACCTTTACGACAGTTAGCGAGACGTCGATAACGATACCGTCGGCGGTTGTTGACGGCACGATAATCCAATCGCCCACGTGAAGCATATCATTCATGGCAAGTGTTATGCCCGCAACAAAACCAAGTATTGAATCGCGGAATATTAATAACAAGGCGGCTGCAAATGCGCCAAGTCCGGTGAGCAGAACGGTAGGGGACTTATCAATAATTGTAGATATACTGCAAATAACGGTAATCAGCCACACTACACCTCTTGAAGTTCCCAGGATGCCCTTGATGGGGAGGTTGCGCTCGTTGCGGTTAGTGTTGTAGTGCTTCCAGATGAGCGTGATGACGGCGTTTAATGCAATGGCAACCGTAATGAACAGGTATGCGTAGATGCAGCGCATAACAAAATAATGCTTCACCGAAGGACTGTCATAGATAATGTGGAATAAAATAATGCCCATGAGAGGCGGAATTGTGTGAGAGCACTGTTGAATGGTATTGAGGGATAAAATTTCTTGGGTGTAAACGCTTTTGTGACGTAAACTTGTTGCCTTGACGCAATTGATTGATATGTAGCGCACGAAGTAACCAAAAACATAGGAAATCGCAACGATTAAGACTACAAAAAGAAATTCTTTAATGCTGTCAGATTTGTGTATTTCCAAATTTTGAATTAACTTAGCGTCGAAAAGTTTAGCCGAAATCGCTAAATTAGTATAAGAAAAGGTGTTATAAATGCCCATTTTTAGCTTGTAAAGTTAAAAATCAAGTGTTTGAATAAAAAAGTGTGTATATTTAACGCTAATTAACATCATATTTTATGAATATGTATTATTTTTGCAATGCAAATAAATCGCACACTTAGTTACGTATAGTCGAACGTAAGTAACCAACATTCGGAGTATAGGTAAATAGGAATCTAAAAAAATAGACTTGCCACTCCAATGCTTTGAGAATTGTTTCTCTTAGGATTGACTACTTAATCCACAGTGTGAATCAAGTAAGTGCTTTGCGTTCGATGCCTAAGTCGAGATTAGGTGTTGAGATTATTTGTGTATATAACAAAGACAATGATTGAGTTATAAATAATAAATAGTTGTTTTATAGATAATTGTGTATTTTTATGAGCAGGGTAGTCGTGAGACTGTCCTGTTTCGTTTTTATATAGGGTCGTGTGTCTCCATTGTGGCGACACAGTGAACCATTGATGCAAGCAGTATGTTTAAAGAGCGAAACACAACTTGTAAAACAACAAAAAAATCTCACAATCATGGCAAAAGAAAGTGTTGCCTTATTGAAAGGCAAACTAGATGTATCTCACGTGATAGACCAACTTAATGCAGCATTGGCTGAAGAATGGCTCGCTTATTATCAATATTGGACAGCCGCGCGCATGGTCTACGGCTTGCAACGTGTGGACTTGGCTAAGGAATTTAACGAGCATGCCGAGGATGAGCTGCGCCATGCATCAATGGTGATAGATAGAATCATAGAACTTGACGGCGTTCCGGTGTTGACACCGCAGGAATGGATTGAGAAGGCGAGATGCGTCTATGAGCGTCCCACGGCCTTTGATTGCCAATACTTCTTGAAAACAGTGCTGGTGGCCGAACAATGTGCCATGCAGCGTTATCAAGAGATTGCCGGCCTTACTGAAGGAAAGGACTATGTGACTAATTCCCTTGCAAAAACAATACTTGCCGAAGAAGCCGACCACGAGCAAGATATGCAAGACTTCATTGACGATAACAATTATCATCTACCACATACAGAATCTAACCTATCATAAAAACACACTTTGTCTGTAAAACTAGTTTTATTTAAGCCCTCGGTTTTCGCTTGCACCGAGGGCTTCTTTTGGTTTTAACCTATATTTTAGTATTACATTAATGTGGAGTCACAAAAAATTCGTACTTTTGCAAATTAAAAGCTGATTACAAAACAAATAAATAAACCTCAGCGTGGAAACTAAATATATTTTTGTAACTGGAGGTGTTGTGTCTTCACTAGGTAAAGGCATTATTTCCTCATCATTGGCATGCTTGTTAAAAGCTCGCGGATATAGAGTAACTATTCAAAAGTTTGACCCGTACATTAATATTGACCCGGGTACGCTAAACCCCTATGAGCATGGCGAATGTTATGTAACTATAGATGGTCATGAGGCAGACTTGGACCTTGGCCACTACGAACGTTTTACTAATGTACCGACAACTCGTGCCAACAATGTAACTACCGGTCGTATCTACCAAAGCGTTATCGACAAAGAACGTCGTGGCGACTATCTCGGTAAGACTGTGCAAATTGTGCCTCACATCACAGACGAAATTAAACGCAACGTTAAGTTGCTTGGTAATACAGGAAACTTTGACTTTGTTATCACTGAAATAGGTGGTACTGTTGGTGATATCGAGTCATTACCATATTTGGAAAGCGTTCGCCAACTCCGTTGGGAACTCGGTACCAACAGCTTGTGTATTCACCTTACTTATATGCCGTATATCGCAGCAGCTAAGGAATTGAAGACCAAGCCGACTCAACACTCTGTTAAGTCATTGCAAGAAGTGGGTATTCAACCCGATATCTTGGTGCTCCGTACTGAAAAGAACGTTCCACCTGAAATGCGTCGCAAGATTGCATTGTTCTGCAACGTTGCTCCCGATTCAGTTATCCAATCAATTGATATGCCATCAATCTACAAGGTGCCCTTGAAGATGCATGAGCAACACCTCGATGAACTTGTGCTCCGCAAGACCGGTGTTCCTGTAGAAGGTGAGCCTGACATGGTTCAATGGAATCGCTTCTTGGAAAAGATGGATAATGCTACTGATACAGTCAAGATTGGTCTCGTTGGTAAATATGTAGAACTCCAAGATGCTTACAAGTCAATTAATGAATCATTGTTCCAAGCTGCTACATATAATGACCGCAAGCTTGATTTGCGCTACATCCACTCTGAAAAGTTGAACGAAAGCAATGTTGAGCAACAATTGTCAGAAATGGACGGTATTATCGTAGCTCCCGGCTTTGGTCAACGTGGTATCGAAGGTAAATTTGTCGCACTTAAATGGTGCCGCGAACATGATGTGCCCACATTTGGTATTTGCTTGGGTATGCAATGTATGGTTATCGAGTTTGCTCGTAACGTGCTTGGCCTCGAAGAAGCTAACAGTACTGAAATGAACCCGACAACACCTTACAATGTCATCGACTTGATGGAAGAGCAAAAGAGCATCTCTAACATGGGTGGTACCATGCGTTTGGGCGCTTATGATTGCAACCTCCTTCCGGGCTCAAAGGCTGCACAAGCTTATGGCGAAACTCATGTTAAGGAACGTCACCGCCACCGCTTTGAGTTCAACAACGACTATCGTCAACAATTTGAGCAAGCCGGCATGAAGTGTGTAGGTGAAAATCCTGCCACTCACTTGGTGGAAGTTGTGGAATTGCCAACTCATCGTTGGTTTATCGGAACACAATATCACCCCGAATATTCAAGCACTGTATTGTCACCAAATCCCATCTTCTTGAGCTTTGTGAAGGCAGCTATTGATTACAGCGCTGAAAAAAACAAGTAAATCAATTCACTCATTTTAAACAATGGATAAAAATACACTCCTAGGGCTCCTATTGATGGCTGCGGTCATCTTTGGCTTCATGTATATCAATCAGCCCTCCGAAGAAGAGTTAGCCGCTCGTCGCGCAGCCTTGCAAGAACAGCAGGACTCAATCGCAACCGCTAAGGTTAAGGAGGCAGTCAGCGTTATTGACACCTTGACCTCACGCGAGATTGCACAGATTGCTCCGCTGGTAAAGCAACTTGGTAGCGCAGAAAATGGCGTATATACTCTTCAAAACAATCAATTATCACTGACAGTCGATAGTAACAAAGTTACCGGTACTGTTAAGGTGGGTAAGGAAGATGTTGATGTCAACGCTCTCTTGAGTGACGATATGACTTCACTTACTCCCGAATTGCGCAGCTCTGCCGTAAAGGCGCTCCGTAAGTCGATTAATGACCTCGGTAAGTACAAGAGCTTTGCTAAGTACCTTGGTGGTAAAAATGATACTATCACACTTGAGAATGACGTGATGAAGGTGACATTTGCTTCTCGAGGCGGTGTTATCAGTAAAGTCGTTCTTAAGGATTACAAGACTGAGACCACAACTCCTGCCAGCGATGTTTGTATCTTTAATGGCAACACTAATGATTACAGCTTCGCATTCACTACTGCTGACCGTCGTTTCGACACTAAGGAATTTAACTTCATTGCCACTGCTGAAAATGACAGCACAGTGTTTATGTCACTAAATCTTGGTGAAAACGCTCAATGGGGTATCCGTTACACTCTCTATCCGGGCGAATATCTCGTGAAGATGGAAGTTGTTCAAAAAGGCATGAGTCAGGTTCTAGCTTCAAATGCAGCTTCAATCTCCTTCAACTGGCATCAAAAGATGATGCGTAATGAAAAGGGTCGCACCTTTGAACAACGTAACTCAGCGATTGCCTATAAATATGTTGGTGATTCACCCGATGAATTGTCAGCAAACAAGGATGACGACAAGGAGCTTAATGAGCGTGTGAAGTGGGTCGCTTTCAAGAATCAATTCTTCTCAAGCGTAATTATCCCGCGCACTTGTCTCAATTCAGCAAACATCAAGCAAGTTGCACTTAACGATGACCCAACATTTGTTAAGGATATGACCATGGAGTCAACAATTGCTTATTCATCAGAACAAGCTAATCCTGCAACATTTGATTTCTATTTCGGTCCTAATGACTATCCTCTATTGTCAAGCTTGGATAAGAAAATTTCACCTGATGAAAATCTCGACTTGACTCGTTTGGTTCCATTAGGTTGGGGAATCTTCCGTTGGATTAATAAGTTTGTTGTAATTCCGGTGTTCCACTTCTTTGGCGGATTCATCAGCAACTATGGTATCATCATCTTGTTGCTCACCATCCTCTTGAAGATTGTGCTCTTCCCGTTCACTTACAAGAGCTTTATGTCTCAAGCCAAGATGCGCGTCCTTGCTCCTGAAATTAAGGAAATCAATGACCGTTATCCCGGTCAAGAAAATGCGATGGTGCGTCAACAGAAGACTATGGAGCTTTATAGTAAAGCCGGCGCAAGTCCATTCTCGGGCTGTCTGCCACTTATACTGCAAATGCCTATCCTCATCGCAATGTTCAACTTCTTCCCCTCAGCTATCGAGCTACGTGGAGAATCGTTCTTGTGGGCTAAGGATTTGTCAGCGCCCGATACTATCTTACAACTTCCATTTACAATACCTTTCTATGGCAATCAAGTGAGCCTCTTCTGCTTGCTCATGACTGCAGTGAATATTATTTACACTCGCATCAATATGCAGAACCAGCCCACCGGCCAAAGTACTCCGGGAATGAAGTGGATGATGTATCTCATGCCTGTGATGTTCCTCTTCTTCTTCAATGACTATGCATCAGGTCTTAGCTACTATTACTTCTTGTCATTACTCATCACAATTGTTCAAACCTACGTTTTCCGTAAGCTTGTTGATGAAAAGAAGGTACGTGCTCAGATGCTTGCCAATGCTAAGAAGCCTAAAAAGAAATCAGGTTTCATGGCTCGCCTTGAAGAAGCTCAACGTCAACAACAAGCAATGTTGCGTGAACAACAAAAGAAGCAAAATAAGCGCAAATAATAAGTTTGCATAATTGTTTTCAATAGGCAATGGACGCTTGCCCTCGCACAGAGGGTGAGCGTTCTTGTTTTATAGGCGTGTGCGATTGGTGAAATGCCTTATTGTGCGCCTCGTGGCAGAGCTGTGGCTATTGGCCGGATTGTTTACCATGAAACGATTTGTCGACGAAATTTGGGCGTGTGTATGGCCTTAGATGATGTGTGCTGTGGGCGGTGTGTGATTGCGGTGCTCTGCGGTATTAATAAGGCACAAAAAAACGGGGCAATACCGTCAGGTAAAGCCCCGCTAAAAATATCTTTAGGTTATTTATTAGCCGTTGTATTTTTTCATTACTGCGATGAGGTCAAGAACCTTGTTTGAGTAACCGATTTCGTTGTCATACCAAGATACAACCTTAACGAAAGTGTCAGTCAAAGCGATACCAGCCTTAGCATCGAAGATAGAAGTGCGAGTGTCACCGAGGAAGTCGCTAGAAACAACTGCATCTTCAGTGTAACCAAGGATACCCTTGAGTTCGCCTTCAGAAGCTTCCTTCATAGCTGCGCAGATTTCTGCATAAGTTGCAGGCTTAGCGAGGTTAACGGTAAGGTCAACAACAGATACGTCGAGGGTAGGAACACGCATTGACATACCGGTCAATTTGCCGTTGAGTTCAGGAATAACTTTACCTACAGCCTTAGCAGCACCAGTAGAAGAAGGGATGATGTTGCCAGAAGCAGCACGACCACCACGCCAGTCTTTCATTGAAGGACCGTCAACAGTTTTTTGAGTAGCGGTAGTTGAGT
>CAYTFG010000021.1:0-22470 GCA_964436925.1 uncultured Bacteroides sp.
AATGCGCTCTCGGTGTACACTCCTTCATCGGGATTGGCTAGAAGTTGTGAATTTGGCTCTAAATGTATGTCCACGTATGATTGCAGATGGATTGGCCCGCTCATAAACACGTGGCCTGCGGGGAACAATACTGTGCCACCGCCTGCTTGTGAGCACTCATCAATCGCTTTCTGGATTGCTTCTGCATCATCGGTCGTTCCGTCGCCCTTGGCGCCGTAATCCATGATATTGTAAACTCCTGATTGATTGTTGCCACATGACGTTACCAGCATGGCTACAATCGCTAAAATTAAGGTGAAATAATGACGTTGCATATAATTTTTATTGAATTATTTTATTTCGGTTACGTTTATTTTTGTGGGGTGAACACTACGGGAGGAATTGATTTGGCTGAGCTGCCCCATGATTTGTTTGGCTTGTCGCCCATGACTACTTCAAGTGTGCCGCCGGCGATGATGTCGCTGTGAGTGAGGTAGTTCTTGTTATATTTCTTCCCGTTGAGGCGTGCTGACTGGATGTAAATGTTTTTACTGTCGGCATTGCGCGCTACAATCTTGAATTGCTTGCCGTTCTCGAGATTGATGGTCAATTCGGGGAACGACGGGCTACCGATGATGTAGTAGGGTGTCGCCGGGCACACAGGGTAGAAGCCCATTGCTGCAAATATGTACCATGCTGACATCTGGCCGGCGTCGTCGTTGCCTGACAATCCACCGGGCGCTTGAAGATATTCGGTCTCCATCACGTGACGCACTTGCTGTTGTGTCTTCCACGGTTGACCTGCGTAGTTGAACAACCATGCCACTTGGTGACATGGCTCGTTGCCATGCCAGTAGCGTCGTTCGCTGAACATTGAGTCTAGTTTGGCAATATATTTATCTTTTCCCCCCATACATTCCATCAATCCATATTGGTCGTGAGGAACATACCATGTGTAGTGGCATGGTGCGCCTTCTGTGATAAATTTGGCAAATGAAAATGCATTATTTTCAGTGAGGAATGTGCCGTCGGCGTGGCGTGCTTGGGCGTATCCTGTGCTTGGGTCTATAACGTTACGGTAATTATTTGCGCGACGTGAAAGCGCTTTGTAATCGTCGGTCTTGCCTAGTGCTAGAGCCACTTGTGAGAGTGCATAATCGTCGTAGGCATATTCTAGTGTGCGTGACACTTGTTCGCGCTTGTGAAACGCTTCCATCACGCTGTCTTCAAGCGGAATGTAGCCATATTTGAGGTATGACTGCAATGCGCGTCGTCCCATGCCGTTTTTGTAGTCGTTGTAATTGTCGGGTGAGGTGAATGCATTTTTTCGCATTGCTTCATACGCCGTTTGAATATCAAAGTTAGTGATTCCCTTGATATAGGCGTCGCTGATTGCTGCAATGCAGTGGTCGCCAATCATCGCTGCTGTGTAGCTGTTCCAGCAGGGAAATATTGGAAGCCAACCGCCTTGCTTGTACTTCTCAACAAGTGATTGCATCATTTGTCCGCCAAGGCTCGGCGTGATGAGGTTTATGAGGGGATGTAGGGCGCGATAAGTGTCCCACATGCTGTAGTCTTCGTAGTAATTGCAACCGGGTTGAGTCCTTTGAATGGGCATTCCGGTTGAAAATGACGGATATTGACCGTCAACATCATTGAATGTGTGAGGTAGGAATGATGCTCGGTAAAGGGCACTGTAAAATTTGGCTTTATCGGCATCGTTCTCGGTCTTGACATCAATGATTGCCAGTCGTTTTTCCCATATTTCTTTAAGCTCTGATACCGTTTTATCAAAATCATAGTGTGGTATCTCGGCTTGCAAATTTTTCAGCGCTCCGTCAATGCTCACAAATGATGAGGCTGCTTTAAACGTGACGTGTTGACCGCTCTTCACGGCAAATTTTAAGTATGCTCCTATTTTTGTCCCGCCGGAGATACTGTTTTGGCGGTTATAGATTGTATCACCTCTGAATGTTCCATATTCGGTGATTGCTGTTTGGCTGTAATCAATGACAAAATAGCCTGAATAGCCTGCTTGCTCGCCCCATCCTTGATAGATGCGGTGAACGGGATTATATCCCTTTATCAAGTGGTTGATTGTGTCAACCTCAATATAACCTTGTCCTTCATCGCTGTTGGGATTGATCACCAGGTAGCCGTCTCCGGTTTTGTCGTATGTGAAGCGAAAGATTGCACTGCGTGAGCGTCCTGTCATCTCGGCAGTGAGGTTATAGCGTTCAAGGTTGGCTGAATAGTAATAGGGCTTGGACACTTCGGTGCTGTGGTTGTATGACGATGCGCGCTCTTCCGGCTGGCATACTAGTTCGCCAAAGGTCGGCATCAATGTCATCGAACCGTAGTCTTGTGTGCATCCGCCCACAATCCAGTGTGAGTTCCTGAATCCTTGTAATTTCTCGTCTTTGTAGTAGTAGGGTGACACACACTTTTTCTCGGTATCTCTCGTTTGTGGTGTCCAAAAGTTCATACCGTTTGGCTCCAAAACTGCCGGTAGCGTTTGGCCCAATTCTTCTGTATTTTTTCCGAATGCGCCTGCTGTGTGAGTGACGCTGGGCGCTGTGCCCACGCGCGTTTCTACATAGTCGGTGAGCGGTAATAGTGCTAATAGCGAGATTAAAAGTGTTGTCATCTTATTAAAGGGGAAAACCGAGCACACTCAACGAGCGTGAGTGTGTTCGGTTGTAGTAAGTATTAAATTTGAATTTAATTAGTCACATTAGTAACCCGGGTTTTGTGTCCAGTTGGTGTTGGTGTTCAACATTCCGGTTGGAACAGGGAATACACGGAGGTTCTTGTTTGTCTTAGCCGATGGGTTGATTTTGTTCTTGAAACCCCAGTCGTCTTCAAACTTACCGAAACGGATAAGGTCATTACGACGCCAGTTCTCGCAGAACAATTCACGACCACGTTCGTCAAGAAGTTCATTCAAGGTCGGTGTGCCTGTTACATGAGGTGCACTTGAGCAGTCACGCACTTGGTTGATAAGTGATGCTGGGGTGTCACCGTTTGTTGCAGTTGCACCGCGGAGGATTGCTTCTGCCTTGGTCAACAATACGTCAGCATAACGGAAGATGGGCACATCGTTGGTTTGGCTACGACCATAAGTTGTGTAGTCAACTTCGCGTGGCGGGTATTTGATTACGTGGTAACCTTGTTGCCAGCCGGTGATGTTTTTACCTACGTCAAGACCTGCATCGTTAGGATCGAGAAGGGTGATGTCTTTGGTAAATTCGATTTGTGCACCGTTGTAGAGACAAGGTTCGGTTGTGAAGTCATAGTTGCTGTCCATCAAGTAAACCTTACCACCAAGGATGACGTTGTTACGTTCGTCACCTGCTAGACAGAATTTATCAACAAAGTCAGGTGTTACAACCATGTTGCCACCAACTGATGATGCCAATGTGAAACCATAGTAAGAATATGGAGACAACTTGTTACCTTGACGGAATGTAAAGTAACGTGCGTAGTCCATACCGGTCTTACTGTTTTCAGGGTCATATTCCATTGCATAGATGAAGTCCTTGATTTGAACACCATTGCTTGGAAGGAACTTTTGACGATATCCTGTACCTACACTGAAGATGCCTGAATTGATGATATCATCACAAATCTTTACACAATCGTTTAGCTTTTCATTTGTTGCAGTTGATGCATCATAGTTAGCTACGTTGTCACAAGTGTACACCGGCCAGTTGATGTATAGCTTGGCGAGAAGTGCTTCTGCCATCCATCTGTTTGGCTTGCCATAGGTCGTTGAGTTATTGTCGGTGCTCAATTGATCTAGGATATCGAGCAATTCTGATTCAATAAATCTTGCTACGTCAGCACGAGGTGCACGTTCGATTGCTTCGTCGGCTGCAGGTATGTGGTCTGCCAAGGGCACATCACCAAAGCAATCCATCAAAATGAAGTGATAGAATGCGCGCATTGCACGTGCAGGTGCTACTGCTGCGTCGCGTCCGTCTTCACCACCGATTTCTACGATTACACGGTTACAGTTGGTGATACCGCTGGAGAGGTCTGACCACCAGCCTATACATGGATCATCCGGTGAGAAGTTGTGTAGGGTGGGGTGTGCGTAGTTGTAGTTATCTAGGTAGTCACCACCGAAGTTTACACCTGTACATTCGTCTGATGAGAGAAGCATTGCTTCTTTGTAACGACGACCGAGAGCTCCACGGAAGCTGTAATAGCAGTTGGCCATCTTTGCTTCTATTGCAATATCGTTTGTTGGATATTGAGTATATTGAGAATTGATATCAACATCAAGGTCGGTACAAGCGGTTGACCCTGCCATCAATCCTGCAAAAAGTAAGAATTTTATATTATTTTTCATAACTGGATATCATTAGAAATTAATGGTTGCACCGAATAGGAATTGACGTGTACGTGGATATTGAGTGTTACGGCTGTCACATCCAGGAGTTAAACCGCCAAGGCAGATTTCCGGGTCACGACCGCTATAACCGGTGATTGTGAACACGTTGTTGCAAGTTGCATACAAGTGGAGGTTGTTCAACCATCCTGCAAAGTTCTTGAAGGTATAACCGAGAGTTAATGATGACAAACGGAAGTAGCTACCATTTTCAAGATAACGATCTGATGGAGCTTGTGCCATTGTATCTGTTGCCTTTTGTTCGGTTACAACTTCGCGAAGTACGTTCTTACCTACTGATACGTTGGTTACGTTGCTGTATGTTGCACGCAATTCATTGAAAATCTTTTGACCGAATACGCCGGTGAAGAATGCATTCAATGACCAGTTCTTGTAAGTCAAGGTGTTGTTCCATCCCAAGTTCAACTTAGGTTGTGCATTACCTACGATGGTACGATCTTTTTCGCCCGGATCTTGAGTTGTTGCGTATGTTCCGTCTTCATTGAGGATGCGTTCGCCGGTTTCTTCATCATGTGCATAGAATTGTGAGATACCGTTTTCGTTGTATCCTGCCCATTCATACATGTAGAATGTACCGATTGGTTGACCTTCGATGATTCGTTGGATTGTTGTGGTTGAGAAACCTGCCAAGCTTGGATTGTAAGTGTTGATGTAGTCAACCGAGTATTGCTCGTTTGAAAGCTTGGTCACACGGTTGCGGTTGTGTGAAAGGTTCAAACTTGATGTCCACATGAAATCACGTGTCTTAACGGGTACTGCATTGATGGTAAATTCAACACCACGGTTGTTCATTGAACCCACGTTTGCGTTAATCCAGTTAACAGGATAACGGTCAGTTGATACTGAGTAACCGTAAATCAAGTCGGTAGTATTCTTGTTGTAATATTCGATGGTACCGTTAAGTCTGCCTTTGAGGAATGCAAAGTCAATACCCACGTTGAACATTCCGGTGCGTTCCCATTTCAAGTCGGGGTTAGCATTTTGTGATACACCGAGAGTGTGGTAGCTATTGCCGTCACTTGCTGTGAACCAGCCTGTGCCTGAGTAGTATAGACGTGATGAGAATGCGTCAAATCCTAGTGAGTTACCGCTGACACCATAGCCAACACGCACCTTCAAGTCATCAAAGATGTTTGTATCTTTCAAGAAGCTTTCGTCGCTGATGCGCCATGCTGCTGATACTGAGGGGAATGTTGCCCATCTGTGGTTTGCACCGAATGCTGATGAACCATCACGACGGATAGCTGCTTGTAGAATGTACTTGCTGTCAAATGAATAGTTGGCACGTCCGTAGAATGAAATCATGCGGAGCACTGATTCAGTGTTCGCACCGATACAGTCTGTGTCCTTGCTGTTACCTAGACCGATGTTGTTCCAGAGAAGGGTGTCGTCATAGAAGTTATATGTTGTTGCCCAGAACCCGTCACCATCATTCTTTTGTTCCCAAGAATAACCTGCCATTAATGATAGTTTGTGAATATCATTGAATGTCTTGTCGTAGTTAGCATATAACTCCATCACTTTTTGAATGTATTCTTTTGTGTCGCGTTTAGCTTCACCGTTCTTCTTGCTGATTTGTGATTGAGTTGTGTGATATGATTTGTATGTTTTGTTTTGGTTTTGATAAGAGAAGTTACCGTTCAACAATAGTCCATCGATAATCTTAACTGTTACCTTACCTGTTGCTTGGATACGCTTGTCGGTTGTGCGTGAAAGGTCTTCGTTGACGATTGATAATGGGTTGTAGTTTTGTGAGATACCTAAATCCTCATACCATGAACCGTCTTCGTTTGTTACAGGTACTAATGGTGAATAGTAGTACATTGCATCGTAAGCTGATTTACCTTGTGAATCGGTGCTTACTCCCCAGCTGTTAGAAATACTACCGTTCAAGCCGAGAGCAAATGTCAAGTGGTCTTTCAATACTGTTGATTGAACTAATGAACGACCTACAAAGCGATTCATACCGGTACCGCGGATAACACCGTCACGTTCCATGTAGTTTACGCTTGCATTATAGTTGGTTTGTCCGTTACCACCGCTGATTGACAAGTTGTGGTTGTGTGCAAAACCTGTACGCTTGGTCTCGTCTGCCCAGTTGGTATCTGCACCCATATCGTTGATAAGTGTTTGACCTGTTGATGCAGCATATTCTCTCAATTCTGATGCTGACATTACATCGAGGTCTTTCAAGATGTTTTCAAATGATACCCAACCGCTGTAGGTTACATTTGTGCGGCCTTCTTTACCTTTCTTGGTTGTTACGATGATAACACCGTTAGCTGCTTTTGAACCGTAAATTGCTGTTGCTGAAGCATCACGCAATACGTCGATTGATTCGATGTCATCAGGCGCAATCAATGATAGGTCTACTCCGGGAATACCGTCTACTACATAGAGTGGCTCGGTTGAACCGTTAAGGGTTGATGCACCACGAAGGTTGATTGAGTTGGTACCGCCATTAGGGTCTGAGCTTTGTACAATTGTCAAGCCCGGTACTTTACCTTGAAGCATTTGAGCGGGGTCGGTATAAATACCCACGTTCATATCTTCTGCTTTTACTGTTGTGATTGATGATGTTACATCTTTACGGGTCATTGTACCGTAACCCACAACTACTACTTCATTTAATTGATTGTTTGCGTCTTCTTCAAGTACAACGTTTACTACATTGCTGTTGATTGTTACGCTTTTTTGTTGATAACCAACATAAGAGAAAGTTAAGACGCCTCCCTTATTTGCTTTGATGGAGTATTGTCCATCTACATTGGTACTAGTGCCTGTGTTTGTTCCTTTTACAATAACTGAGGCGCCTACGAGGGGCTCTCCGCTTTTGTCGGTAACTACACCTGTCACTGTTGATTGAGCAAACGCTATCGCGCTTGTCATGACGAACATTAGCAGGAACATTGCTCTTGTTAATGCTCTAGATCTCAATAAGTTCACTTTTCGCATAGGATGGTGAAAATTAAAGGTAGTGATTTAAGAAGTTAATAAAAATGTTCTATAATTTTGAACCGCGTAACGATTCGCAACACAAATTTACATACAATCGACAAAAATTGTTCTTTTATTCAGTTAAAAAATGTAAATACACTTACACTCTGTTAGCCAACTTCTGTCGTTTTGATTGTTTCTTACTTTAAAACTTCGTGAAAATATGATATTTAGCCTCATTTGATATATTTTCTAAAAAATTTTTTACTAACTTTGGAAAAGTACTTTTACGGATTTATAGACATGAAAACAACGTTCTTATCTTTAGCCTCGCTGTTTATCGCTTTTTCAATGGCCGGGCACAACAAAATTAATGATGAAGGGTGGCAAATTATCCAAAGTTACAAAGCCACCCATGACATTTCAGCTCAATCTACTTCTTCTCACATTGTTCAGGATGTGAATGATACTTATTGTGTGCTGGCGACTCTTGATGAAAATACCACCGCTGCCGATTTAGAAAATAAAGGCTATCATGTCTTTAAGCAACGTGGCAATATGGTCTTAATGGATATTCCCACGGCCGATATCGAGGAGTTTGCCGACAATGACTTTGTTGAGGCTGTCTCTTTTGGCATTAAAGCCGTGCCGCTCAATGACGTGGCTCGCTCTTCTTCATACGTAAATGATGTTCACTCGGGCGTCGACTTGCCTCAAGCTTACACCGGTCAAGGCGTTATTACCGGTATTTTTGATGTCGGCGTGGACCCCAATCATGTGGCTTTATACAATGCCGACGGTACCGAAAACCGTGTGAAAGCTCTTTATCAGGTGTCCTCAAGTGGCTCTAGCGCTGATAAATCTTATCTAACTGCTAGTGATATAGCTAATTTTACAACTGACACTTATTCCGGGACTCACGGTGCTCACACTTCCGCTATTATGGCGGGCGGGTACAAAGGCTCTGTGTCTTATCCCTATTACAATGCAAGTACTTATAAAGTTTCCATTTTGACCGATGCTCTCCCTTATTACGGCGTTTGTCCCGAGAGTGATATCGTTATGGCTTGTGGCTCATCTGATACTAACAGTATCCTCCGTTCGTTTGAATATATGATTAATTATGCCAAAAATCAGAATAAACCGTTGGTAATTAATTTGTCGTTTGGCATTAATGTGGGCCCTCACGATGGTACAACTGCATTCAATCAATATGTGAGTGAATTAAGCAAGGATGCAATTATTTGTATGGCTGCAGGTAATGAAGCTGATTCAAAAATAGCTTTGACTAAGACATTTACAGCTCAAGACAATGAATTGAAATCGTTCTTTACCGCTGGTACTTCTGATTCACCGGCTTATTACTATCGTTATGCTGATATTTGGTCAAATAAAAGCACTGCACCTAAAGTGAAAATTGTAATATACGATACTGCGGCCAACTCAATACTTTGGAGTCAAGATTGGACTTCCGGCAATATGATGTTTATTGGTGGCAGTGGAACCAATTACACTCAACCTGAGGTATTTGTTAATAACTTCTCTTCAAATAGCATACTGGGTGTTTACGGCAGGTATAATACATCGAATAGCCGCTATGAAGTATTGGTATATAATAGTCTTGTCAATAGCACGTCAAATTCAGGTAATATTGTTGCCGGATTTATAATTTCGGATGATGCCGGAACTCGTATAGATGGCGCTATCGGAGATTACGATGGTAGTGGCGTATCATTTTCAAATTATGGAGTCGAAGGCTGGGACGATGGCGGTGGCGATGGCTCAATTAGTGATTTGGCCTGTGGTGACAATATCGTCTCTGTCGGCGCTTATACATCTCGTTGGTATTGGCCGACATTAAATGGATATGTATATTCATATACACAGGCCTCGGGATGTACAACAGTTGGCGGTATATCAGGATATTCTTCTTATGGAACTCGTATTGACGGTACCAAATTACCGCTAATTTGCGCTCCAGGTACAGGTATTATCTCAGCTTATAACTCTTACTATACAGATAATCAGGCTAGTGACCAAACTCAGTTGTACCAAGCTATGACGACATTCAATAACCGCACTTACTATTGGGCAACTAGCCAAGGAACATCAATGGCTTGTCCTCACGTTGCCGGAATTATCGGTTTGTGGCTTCAAGCTAACCCGTCACTCACGGTTGCCGATGTTCGTGACTTGCTGGTGAGCACAGCGACAATTGATGACCAAGTAACCGCTGCTCAATCTTTGAAGGCTAGCGCTACAACTAGTGATGACCAAGCAACAACCGCTGTAACTCCTTGGGGCGCTTCGGGCAAGGTTAACGCTTATGCCGGACTCAAGAAAATTTTGACCACAACCGCAATTGGCGACATTACTAACGATGACCAAAATCGTCTATTGATTAGTCAGTCAGCCGAGAATCTCAATGTTGTCGTTGCCGGCGAAGGCCGATTGACAGCGAGATTATTTAGCGCTTCAGGCCTTCAAATTGCTTCAACCACCGTATCATCCAATGAGTTGAACCTTGATGTATCTTCAGTGGCTCCCGGTTTTTATGTGCTTGATGTAGTGGGAGATAATGCCCATTATGTGAAGAAAATTGTTATTCGCAAGTAAAATTTTTACCAAGATATCTTTTATGCGCAGCAGTCGTGGCAATTTGCCGGATTGTTGCGCATAAATTGTTAATAATTATTGAATTAATCGCTTTTTAGGCCGTTTTTAATCGCCATGTTGGTAATTTGCAACGATTTAAACTGACTTTTGCGAAATATTTTACTAACTTTGCAAAACTAGTTTTACAAATTTTGACATGAAAACAACTTTCTTATCTATCGCCTCGCTGTTGGTCGCTTTTTCAATGGCCGGGCATAACAAAATTAATGATGAGGGATGGCAAATTCTTCAAAGCTACAAGGAAGCTAAGGAATTAAAAGCGCTATCGACTTCATCAACAAGTGGGGTTGATGAATCTTACTGCGTGTTGGCTACTCTTGATGATAATACCACTGCTGCCGATTTGGAGGCTAAAGGGTATAAGGTCTACAAGCAACGCGCCAACATGGTACTCATGCAAATCCCCACTGCAGATATCGAAAAATTCGCTGAAAATGACTTTGTTGAGGCATTGAGTTTTGGTATTAAGGCTACTCCGCTCAATGATCTCGCTCGCAAGTCAACTTATGTAACTGATGTTGTGGCAGGTACCGGATTAGGTGCTGATGGTGGTGACCAACCATACACCGGCAAAGGCGTTTTAACCGGTATTTTTGATGTTGGTGTTGACCCAAATCATGCCGCATTTTACAATGCCGACGGTACTGAAAACCGCGTGAAAGCTGTTTATAAAGTCACTTCTACCGGCGCTGATTCTAAATATACTACTTCAAGCGCTATCGCCAACTTTACTACCGACTCATCTTCTGGTACTCACGGTACTCACACTGCTGCTACAATGGCAGGTGGCTATCGCGGTAAAGTTAGATACTTAACTTCCAGTCTCGGCACTGTCAAAACCCGCACAGGCGCTCTCCCATACTATGGCGTCGCTACCGAAAGTGATATCCTCATTGGTTGCGGTTCTTCTGATGTGAACAGCATTTATCGTTCATTTGAATATATGGTTGATTATGCCAAAAATCACAACCAACCGTTGGTCCTCAATCTTTCATTCGGCCTTATCGTCGGCTCTCACGATGGCACATCCGCTTCATGTAAATACCTCAGTGAAATTGGTAAAGAAGCTATTCTCTGTATTGCTGCCGGTAATGATGCTGATTACAAAATAGCTTTGACCAAGACATTGACTGATAGTGATACCGAATTAAAGTCATTCCTTGTTCCCTATACATCACTTGCATCCAGCAATAGTACTCGTTATGCCGACATTTGGTCAACCAAGAGCACTGCGCCTAAGTTGACAATTGTGATTTATAAAAAATCAACCGGTGAAACACTCTATTCTAAAGATTGGTCAGGTATAACCGATTTGTACATCGGTGGTAGCTCAATGTCTGCAACTACCTACAACAAACCTGATGCATTCGTTAGCAACTTCTCTGCTAGAAGTATGCTTAAAGTTTCGGGCTCAAAAAATTCAACCAACAACCGTTACGATATCAAGATTTACGCCAACTTGGTTAATTCATCTACCAATACCGATGATGTCCTTGTAGGTTTCATCGTTAGCGATGACAGCGGTACTCGTTTTGATGCTACTACTTATTATGGCGGTACCGATGACCCGCAACTATCATTCTCAAATTATAGCGTAGCAGGTTGGGATGACGGCGGTGGCGAAGGTACTATCAGCGAATTAGCTTGTAGTAATAATATCATCGCAGTGGGCGCCTACAACACACGTGCTACATTCTACACTCTTGGCGGTGGTTATGGTAGCTACACCGGCGATTATGCTGTAGCTGGCGCTATCGCTCCATATTCTTCTTTCGGTACACGCATAGACGGCACTAAATTGCCTACCGTTTGCGCTCCCGGTACAGGTATTATCTCAGCCTACAACTCTTACTACACTTCAACTTTATCAGATAGTGAGTTGAACACTATGCAAGCTGTTACAGATGGTACTTTCACTGATGGCCGCACTTATTATTGGGCATGTAGCCAAGGCACTTCAATGGCTTGTCCTCACGCTGCAGGTATTATCGGCTTGTGGCTTCAAGCTGACCCAACATTGACTGTTGACCGTGTTAAGCAAATTATTGAGACAACTTCAACCGTTGATACTCAAGTGTCTTCTGCTGCCAATCCTATTCAATGGGGCGCAGGTAAAATCAATGCTTACGCCGGTATCAAGGCCATCCTTTCAACTTCAGGTGTTGGCGATATTACTCGTGACGAGCAAGATAGATTGTTGATTTCTATGTCTTCAGATAATATTAATGTCCTTGTTGCAGGTGAAAATAATTTGGATGCCCGCCTATATTCTGTTTCGGGTGTTCAAGTTGCCGGCGCTGTAGCTTCTTCTAACGAATTGAATGTTAATGTAGCTTCAGTTACTCCGGGCGTCTATGTTCTTGATGTTAAGGGCGAAAATGCTCATTATGTAAAGAAAATTGTTATCCGCAAGTAAGGATTTAACTTATTTATGATTTTTTATGCGTGACAACTTTAGTATTATGCTAAAGTTGTTGCGCATAAATTTGTTTATTATTATTGAAATCTATATTTTTGCAATGTTTTTGATAAAAATGTAGGTAAATTGCGATAATCTGAAATATTTTGAAATAATTTGCCGAGAATTTTATAGATAATTAGTACTAAAATAGTCGAACATAACATGATACACCAATTAAGAAGTGCAACAAGTACACAAGGACGACGCATGGCTGGAGCTCGTGCTCTTTGGCGCGCCAATGGTATGAACGAAGAACAAATAGGTAAACCTATTATTGCTGTTGTAAATTCATTCACTCAATTTGTGCCCGGCCACACACACCTCCATGAAATAGGCCAACTTGTCAAAGCTGAAATCGAAAAACAAGGCTGTTTTGCTGCTGAATTTAATACAATTGCCATCGACGATGGTATTGCAATGGGCCACGATGGTATGCTTTATTCGCTACCTTCTCGCGACTTGATTGCCGACTCGGTTGAATACATGGTCAATGCCCACAAGGCTGATGCTATGGTGTGCATTTCCAACTGTGATAAAGTCACTCCGGGTATGCTCATGGCTGCAATGCGCCTCAATATCCCCGCTATATTCGTTTCAGGCGGCCCTATGGAAGCAGGTCACCTCGGCGACCGCGCTCTTGACTTGATTGATGTCATGATTGACTCGGCTGATGAAACTGTCGATGACGAAACCGTCAATTTGCTCGAACAAAACAGCTGTCCCGGCTGTGGCTCGTGCTCGGGTATGTTTACCGCCAACTCCATGAATTCGCTCAACGAGGCTATCGGTTTGGCGCTCCCCGGTAACGGTACTATCGTCGCTACTCACTCTAACCGCACCGAGCTCTTCAAGAAAGCTGCTCGCCAAATCGTTGAAAATACTTACCGCTACTATCGCGACGGCGACGAGAGCGTTTTGCCTCGCAACATCGCCACTCGTGACGCCATGCTCAACGCCATGACGCTCGACATCGCTATGGGCGGTTCCACCAATACTGTCCTCCACCTCCTCGCTATTGCCCACGAAGCAGGCGCTGATTTCAAGATGGAAGACATCGACATGTTGTCACGTCGTGTTCCCTGCTTGTGCAAAGTCGCTCCTAACACCCACAAATATCACATCCAAGACGTTAACCGCGCCGGTGGTATCCTTGGTATCATGGGCGAGCTTGCAAAGGGTAATCTCCTTGCTACCGATGTGAAACGTGTTGACGGCCTCACTCTCGGCCAAGCTATCGAAAAATATACAATTACCGGTCCCACTATTGACTCCGATGCCCGCACCATCTATTCTAGTGCCCCCGGTAATCGTTTCAATATAAAATTAGGCTCACAGAGCTCTACATACAAAGAATTTGATACAGACCGCGCCGATGGCTGTATCCACGATTTACAACACGCTTACAGCAAAGACGGCGGACTCGCCGTCCTCAAGGGGAATATCGCTCTTGACGGTTGCGTGGTGAAGACTGCCGGTGTTGATGAAAGCATCTGGAAATTCTCAGGTCCCGCCAAAGTTTTCGATTCTCAAGAATCAGCTTGCGATGGCATCCTCAATGGCAAGATTGTCAGCGGTGACGTTGTCGTTATCACTAACGAAGGCCCTAAAGGCGGTCCCGGTATGCAAGAAATGTTGTATCCAACTTCATATATCAAATCTAAACACCTTGGCAAAGAATGTGCCCTTATCACCGACGGTCGTTTCTCAGGTGGTACTTCAGGCCTTTCTATCGGCCACATTTCTCCCGAAGCCGCTGCCGGCGGTAATATCGGCAAAATCGTTGACGGTGATATCATCGACATTGATATCCCCAACCGCACTATCAACGTGCGCCTCAGCGATGAAGAACTCGCTGCTCGCCCAATGACTCCCGTAACTCGTGACCGCCAAGTTTCTAAGGCTCTCCGCGCTTACGCTGCCATGGTTAGCTCTGCCGATAAGGGTGGTGTTAGAATAATTGATTAATTTAAACTCGATTAAATGTCTAGCGAAAAAATTACAGGCGCCGAAGCTTTAATGCGTGCGCTGGAAAATCAAGGTGTTACTACCATGTTTGGCTACCCCGGTGGCTCAATCATGCCCACCTTTGATGCTTTATATGATCACACTTCTAAACTCAATCATATTCTCGTGCGCCATGAGCAGGGTGCCACTCACGCTGCTCAAGGTTACGCACGAGTGAGTGGTAATGTGGGCGTGTGCTTGGTAACAAGCGGCCCGGGTGCCACAAACACCATTACGGGTATTGCCGACGCCATGATTGACAGCACCCCAATCGTTGTCATTGCAGGTCAGGTTGCCACAGGTTTCTTGGGTACCGATGCGTTCCAGGAAGTTGACCTTGTGGGCATCACTCTCCCCATCAGCAAGTGGAGTTACCAGATACGCAGCGCCAAGGATGTTGCTTGGGCTGTTGCTCGTGCGTTCTACATTGCCAAGAGTGGCCGTCCCGGTCCCGTTGTTCTTGACTTTGCTAAGAATGCTCAAGTGGAAACGGTTGACTATGAATCCATTAAGTTTGATTTCATCCGTAGCTATAACCCAACTCCCGAGCCTGATGCTCAGTCGTTGATTGATGCCGCACGTTTGATTAACAGCGCTCAACGTCCGTTAGTGCTTGTTGGTCAAGGTGTTGAACTCGGTAACGCTCAAGATGAATTAAAAACATTCGTCGAAAAAGCTGATTTACCATGCGGTTGCACGCTTTTGGGCTTGTCGGCTATTCCATCTGACCACCCCCTCAACAAGGGTATGCTCGGTATGCACGGAAATCTCGGTCCTAACGTCAAGACCAACGAATGTGACGTGCTCATCGCCGTGGGTATGCGCTTTGATGACCGTGTGACCGGACGCTTGGACACTTACGCAAAACAAGCAAAAATCATTCACCTCGATATTGACCCATCCGAAATTGACAAGAATGTCAAGGTTGACGTCCCCGTCTTGGGCGACTGCAAGCTCACTCTTGCCAAGCTCACCGAGCTTATCAAGCCCGCAAAACACACCGAATGGATTGATAGCTTTGCCGAATACGAAAAAACAGAATACGAGCACGTTATTCGCCCCGAGGTTTATCCCACCGAAGGCCCGCTCAACATGGGCGAGGTCGTTCGCGCAGTCAGCGAAGCCGCTAACAATGAGGCTATCCTCGTGACCGATGTGGGCCAAAACCAAATGATGAGTGCCCGTTACTTCAAATACACCAAGAACCGCAGTATCGTTACTTCAGGTGGTCTTGGAACTATGGGATTTGGTCTCCCCGCCGCTATTGGCGCCACTTTTGGCCGTCCTGACCGCAAAGTGTGCGTGTTCATGGGCGATGGCGGTTTCCAAATGAACATCCAAGAACTTGGTACACTCATGGAGCAACAACGCCCCGTCAAGATGATTCTCTTGAATAACAACTTCTTAGGTAATGTGCGCCAGTGGCAAGCAATGTTCTTTGGCCGTCGCTACTCGTTCACTCCCATGATGAACCCCGACTATTCAAAGGTTGCCGAGGCTTACGGCATCGCTTATCGTCGCGTTATCGAGCGTGAAGATTTGCAAGACGCCATCCGCCAAATGCTTGACCATGACGGCCCGTTCCTCTTGGAAGCTTGCGTCATTGAAGAAGGAAATGTCATGCCTATGACTCCTCCCGGAGGCTCTGTCAACCAGATGTTGCTCGAATGTTAATCTTTAAATCTCAAATGTTATGGAAAAAATATTATACACGCTGATTGTTCACTCTGAGAACATTGCCGGTCTTCTCAACCAGATTACCGCTGTGTTTACTCGTCGTCAAATCAATATCGAGAGCCTTAACGTGTCAGCCTCTTCAATCAAGGGCGTTCACAAATACACCATCACCGTGTGGACCACTCCCGATATCATCGAGAAAGTGTGCAAGCAGATTGAGCGCAAAATTGATGTGCTCCAAGCCCAATATTTTACCAACGATGAAATCTATCAACATGAGATAGCGCTTTACAAGCTGTCAACACCTGTCCTTCAGAGCGACCCTGAAATATCACGCGCAATACGTCGTCACAATGCCCGCATTGTCGAGGTTAACCAAGTCTATTCAGTTGTCGAGAAGAACGGCAAGAGCGAGGAAATCACCGAATTTTACGATACCCTCCGCCCTTATGACTGCGTGCTCCAGTTTGTTCGTTCAGGTCGTGTGTGCGTCACCAAGTCAAACATTGAAGTTGTTGACCGCTACCTCGCCGAGCAGATGGAACGTAAAGCCAAGATAGAATAATAATATTTCTTCCTCTCTCCATCATTTTTTTCTCTGAAAAATGGAACGTCAACTTGTCTATACTCATCGCTTTTTCTTGACAGCCGGTGAATGTAACGGACAGAAAGTTCTCCCCGTTACAATGCTTGCCATGCGAGCCATCGAGACTGCTACCGAGCACGCCAATATGCTCGGCATCGGCTGGACAACGCTCTCGCAATACGGGCTGGGGTGGGTGTTGAGCCGTCTCACCTTTGAGATGGACCGATATCCGGCGGCTAATGAGAACTACAGCTTGACTACCTGGATTGAATCCTCGGGCCATTACCTCTCGGAGCGCTGTTTTGAGGTGCGTGACGCCGCTGAAAATATCATCGGCTACATTCGCTCAACATGGGCAGCCATTGATGTCAACAACCGCACAGCCGGTGACCTCTCGGGATTGCCACTCCAAGAACTCTCGGTCGCAGGCCGCGAATGTCCCATCAAGCCGCAAGAACGCTTGCGCACACTTGAAGGTGATATCGAGACCTCATCTTATCGCTTTGGCTACTGCGACATAGATTTCAATCGCCACGTCAACACCGTGCGTTACATCGAGTTGGTGCTCAACCATTGGCCCCTCGAGTGGTTTGATACCTACATGATTCCGCGTTTCCAAATCACTTTCATGAAAGAAACCCGCTGTGGCGACCTCGCCACGCTCCGCGTTTCAACCGTTGACGGCCTTTCTTCATGCGAAGTCGTCGTAAACGATACACGTGTCGCCACTTCTCGCGTCTTTTGGAGAAAAATATAAGTAAAATTAGATTAAAAGCGTGAATCTGTTTTTGTTTTACGCAGAAAAGTTATAAATTTGCAACTAGAAACTTAAAAATATAAATATATAGTAAATATGGCAAAATTAAATTTTGGCGGTGTTGAAGAAACCGTCGTTACTCGTGAAGAATTCCCCTTGGAACAAGCACGTGAAGTGCTTAAAGACGAAACTATTGCCGTTATCGGTTACGGTGTCCAAGGCCCGGGCCAAAGTATGAACCTCCGTGACAACGGTTTCAATGTAATCGTTGGTCAACGTCAAGGCAAGACCTTCGAAAAGGCCATTGCTGACGGTTGGGTCCCCGGAGAAACCCTTTTCAGCATCGAAGAAGCATGCCAACGCGCAACTATCATCATGTGTCTCCTCAGCGACGCTGCTGTTATGTCTGTTTGGCCTAAAATCAAACAATATCTCACTCCCAGCAAGGCCCTCTACTTCAGCCACGGTTTTGCTATCACCTGGAGCGACCGCACAGGCGTTGTTCCTCCCGCTGATATCGACGTTATCATGGTTGCTCCTAAGGGCTCAGGTACTTCACTCCGCACCATGTTCCTCGAAGGTCGCGGCTTGAACTCCAGCTACGCTATCCAACAAGACTACACCGGTCGTGCTTACAACCGCACCATCGCTCTCGGCATCGGCATCGGCTCAGGCTACCTCTTCGAAACTACTTTCCAACGTGAAGCTACCAGCGACTTGACCGGTGAACGCGGCTCTTTGATGGGCGCTATCCAAGGCCTTTTGCTCGCTCAATATGAAGTCCTCCGTGAAAACGGTCACACTCCTTCTGAAGCGTTCAACGAAACCGTTGAGGAACTCACTCAATCACTCATGCCTTTGTTCGCTAAGAACGGTATGGACTGGATGTATGCTAACTGCTCTACCACTGCTCAACGCGGTGCTCTTGACTGGATGGGCCCGTTCCACGACGCTATCAAGCCCGTTGTTCAACGCCTCTATGCAAGTGTTAAGAGCGGTAACGAAGCTCAAATCTCTATCGACAGCAACAGCCGTCCTGACTATCGTGAAAAACTCGAAGAAGAATTGCGCCAACTCCGCGAAAGCGAAATGTGGCAAACTGCTGTTACCGTTCGCAAGCTTCGTCCCGAAAATAATTAAACCTTATCCATAACTTTACAGTGAATTAGCGGCACACTTGCCCTCTAATTTACATCGAAATTAGGAATTTGGAGTAAAAATTGAGCATTTGTTTAAATTTCATGCTCAATTACTCCCAATTCCTAATTCATTTTTAGTAACTTTGCACGATATATCGTCTTATTTGAATATAAAGTCTTGAGAAAATCTCAAATATATATATTAGCTACTCTGTTAGTCACTATCTTGTGTTCTGTAGTGCCGGTGTGCTCGCTCAGTGCCGGGGCTCAAGACTTTGTACCCGATAACGATTCGATTATTCATCTTGTTGACTCAACAGCCGTCATCGACTCTGCTGCAATCTTGCGCGTTGACTCGGCTCCAAAGCCTGCAACAGCAGCTGCGCCCTCGCGCCCGTCACGCATTCGTCGCACAAAGGTTGACCTCGAACACACCGTCGATTTCTCAGCCAAAGACTCAATGATAATGATTCGCCGCGATACAGCCTATCTTTACGGCGAAAGCTCGGTCAAATATGGCGACCTCAAGCTCGACGCTGACCACATCAAGCTAGACCTCAAGGACAACACCGTCTATGCCGACGGCCGCATCGACTCCACCGGCGAGCTCGTTGACCGCCCCGTCTTTGACCAAGCAGGACAAACCTACGAGTCAAACACCATGAGCTACAACTTCAAGAGTGGCCGTGGTTTCCTCACCAACGTTGTCACACAGCAGGGTGAAGGTTACATCTCCGGCGGTTTAACCAAGAAAACCGAAGACGGCCTCTACAACATCAAGAACGCCATGTATTCAACTTGTGAAGACCATGACGACCCCCACTTCTACTTCAATATCACCAAGGGTAAGATGCGCCCCGGTAAAAACATCGTCACAGGCCCCGTTTACATGGTCTTGTGCGGTTTGCCGTTGCCCGTGGCTGTGCCTTTCGGCTACTTCCCCTTCACCGAGAAATATTCATCTGGTATCATTGTCCCAACATTCGGCGATGACTACAACCGCGGTTTCTACCTCAGCGACGGTGGTTATTACTTCGCCCTCAGCGACAATGTTGACCTCGCCCTCACCGGTGAACTTTACACCAAGGGCTCATGGGGTATCCGCGCTCAGTCAACCTACCTCAAACGTTACAAATATTCAGGTAGCTTCAACCTCAGCTACATCAAGACTATTACCGGCGACAAAGGTTCTCCCGACTATTCTCAACAGACTAACTTCCAGGTACTTTGGAACCACACCCAAGATTCCAAAGCCAACCCCAATATGACACTTTCGGCAAGCGTTAACTTCACTACCAGCGGTTACACCCGTAATGACCTAAGTAGTTACTATTCAAGCGCATTCACCGAAAACACCAAGAGTTCTTCAGTCAACATGACCTACAAGTTCCCTAACTCAAAATGGTCAGTTTCTTCAACCCTCAACCTCTCGCAACGCACCCAGGACTCTACTCTCACCGTGTCATTCCCTAACTTCACCGTGACAATGTCGCAAGTTTACCCCTTCAAGCGCAAACACGCCGTGGGCAACGAACGTTGGTACGAAAAAATCAAGATGTCTTACTCCGGTCAATTCCAAAACTCATTGACCTCCAAGCAAAACGTCTTCTTCAAGAAAAGCCTCATTAAAGACTGGCGTAACGCCATGAAGCACAGTGTCCCCATCTCGGCTACTTTCAACGTGCTCAAATACATCAACGTCACGCCCTCTATCTCCCTCACTGACCGCATGTACACCAACAAGGTGCGCCGTCAATGGGACCCAAACGCTGCTGCCGAAGTCTGCGATACCACCTACAGCCTCTACAACGTGTGGGACTTCTCCGGTTCAGTCTCTCTTGACACCAAGCTCTACGGTTTCTACCAGCCGTTACCATTCCTCGGCGACAAAGTCAAGATGATACGCCACGTCCTCACCCCAACAATCTCTTTCACAGGCTCTCCCGACTTCTCCTCGCCGTTCTTTGGCTACTACGGCCAATACAGTTATCCCGACGCAAACGGCAACACTCAGAAACGCAAATACTCGCTATTCCCCAATACACTTTACGGAATCCCCGGTCAAGGCAAAACAGGGTCAGTTAGCGTCAGCCTCGCCAACAACCTCGAGATGAAAGTCAAGAGCGACAACGACTCCATCGGCGAGAAAAAAATCTCATTGATTGAAAGCCTCACACTCTCTCAAAGCTACAACTTCGCCGCCGACTCTCTCAACTGGAGCAACATCAACACCTCAATGATGTTGCGCCTCACCAAGAGCTTCAACCTCAACCTCTCGGCCGTGTGGGACGTCTACACCTACCAGCTCAACGCCTCCGGCAATCCCGTGCGCGTTAATATACCCCGCTGGAAGGCAGGAAAGGGCATTGGTAAGCTCTCCAGCACCGGTACCTCATTCTCCTACACCTTCAACAACAACACCTTCAAAAAGAAAGGAAAAGACGGCGAGAAAGACAAGAAAAACAATCGTGACCAAGGCGACCGCATGGACGACACCCGCGACGACGACATGGGCGGGCGCAACCGCGGTAGCAAAAAGAGCGACGACAACACCGAGCTCGACGAAGACGGATACTCCAAGTGGGAATTCCCCTGGAGCCTCAGCGTGAACTACTCCGTAAACTACGGTTACGGCGCTTTCGACTACGACAAACTCGAATACAAAGGCAAATTCACACAAAACCTATCATTCTCGGGAAATATACGTCCCGCATCCAATTGGAACTTGTCATTCTCAGCAAGTTACAACTTCGACACACACAAACTGTCCTATATGAACTGCAACATCTCCCGTGACCTCCACTGCTGGCAGATGTCAGCAAGCTTCGTGCCACTAGGCCCCTACAAAAGCTACAACTTCCACATCGCCGTCAAGTCATCACTCCTCAGCGACCTCAAGTACGACAAACGCTCATCCTACTCCAACGGCGTCACCTGGTACTAATCCCCCCCACACACCCCCAACCCCCAATTAATACACAATTACATCCCATGAGTTTTACCAGAAATCTATATCACATCGTTTTCAGTACATTCAAAAGAGAACAAACAATCCCCATTGAATGTGAAAAAGTACTATACAAAAAGATTTACGATGAAAGTTGTCTATTAGGTGGTCATGTCTATCGCATAAATGGTATGCCTGACCATATTCATTTGCTAGTTGATATACCAACCAATATTTCTGTTGCAGAATTCGTTGGAGTTATAAAACAAAAGTCTAGCCGATTTCTAAAAACGCACTATCTTTTCCCACAATGGCATGGATGGGAAGAAGGATACGGTTGTTTCACATGCTCAGTCGATGATTTAGACAAAATTATAGAATACATTATCAAACAAAAAACCCATCACCAAACCACATCATTTCTTGATGAATACCGTAATTGGTTAATGATTAATGGCGTGTCGCCCGATTCACCATATTTTCCACGCTAAACAGGTATTATCGGTGCGCTATGGATTATTATATTGTCTGAAAATGTAATCATTTTTGAAAACCTGGTGATGCCTCGCAGGCATGTCAGGAATCATTATATTGTCTGAAAGACAATTGTTTTTTGAATAGCCGGGGCCAATCGGCGAATGCCGATTGACTCCGGAATGGGGGAGATGGCGTCCGCTGATGTTGCCTGGAGGGCAACAAACTGAAATAAACGGCGCTAGCGACAGTTGTTTGCCTTTCAGGCAAAGATGTACGCCGGGCGTGCTCGCGGCCCGTACGCAACGCCCCGGGCGTTCCATACGGCTATTCAAGAATGTTTGCCCATCCGGGCAAAGCTACCCGCCATGACGATTCTCATGCGTGTGGTTATGTATCGGAGGTGCGCTATGGATTAT
>CAYTFG010000022.1:0-21659 GCA_964436925.1 uncultured Bacteroides sp.
GTAACCGCCCCTTTAAGCGCCCGGAAGGACATCGTCCTCTCCGGGCGCTATTGTTTTATACCCTCATTGACTACCTTTTTGCCGTGACATTAAGGTTAATTTTGGCTGTTAAGTTGATAAATAACGGCGGATGTGTTATCTTTGCATGTTAAACTATTAATCATAAGATATTGGAAGAGAGAAAATCGTCAGCGATTTTACAGAATATATTGAAATATGTTATTCCGCTGATAATTAGCGTTGGATTATGCTATTTGCTGTTTACCGGGATTGATTTCAATGAAATGATGGATACTATTCGCCGAGAGTGTAATTTTTGGTGGATAGGCTTGACGCTTTTTTTGAGCATTTTTTCCCACGTGTTCCGCGCCATGAGGTGGCGCATTCAGCTGAGAGCGCTTGGCATCAAAGCTCCCCTATATGCGTTGGTATATAGCATCTTTGGCACTTATGCCGTCAATTTGGTATTCCCGCGTCTCGGCGAAGTGTGGCGCACGGGCTACATTGCGCAGCGTCAACGTGCGCAGTTCACCACCGTTTTTGGTTCAATGCTTGCCGACCGCTTGGCCGACACCGTGACGGTTCTATGCTTGACCGTGTTGGCGTTTATCCTGGCGTCAGGGACCGTTATTGATTATCTGAGCTTAAATGCCGAAGGCTTTGACCGAATGTGGCGCATTGCAATCTCGCCATGGCTCTGGCTGGCAATTGTTGCTGTGGCAGCGATTGCATGGACAGTGTTGATGCGCATGAACGACAATCCCGTTGTGAAAAAACTGAAGTCAATTGCTAAAGAGCTGTGGGACGGTTTTGCTGTCATCGCGAGTATGCCCGGCAAATTTCAATGGCTTGTGCTAACTTTTTTGCTTTGGGGTTGTTATTTTACTCAGTTATGGGTAGCTTTTTATGCGTTCGATTTCACGGCAAATGTGGTCAACACTTATGGCTTGGTAGCCGTGCTGGTAACGTTTGTCTTGACAAGTATATCAATGGGCGTTCCCTCAAATGGCGGAATTGGCCCTTGGCAATATGCAACTATATGGGCGCTGAGCATTTATCACGTCGATAAATTGCAAGCTGCAGCCTTTGGCAATCTCGTGCTTGGTTCGCAGACTTTATTGCTGATTGCGCTGGGCATCTTCACCTTTGTGGCTATTGCCCTTGACCGCAAACGCACTAACGACAAAATATAGAGTAACTAATATAACTACTTAAAACATATAAAATTAAAACAAAATGGGTAAAGTTATAATCATTGGAGCCGGCGGTGTAGGTACCGTAGTGGCTCATAAGTGTGCTCAAAACCCCGAAGTTTTCAGCGAAATAGTTATAGCATCACGCACCAAATCTAAGTGTGACGCAGTAGCCAAGGCCATTGGCCGCGACAATGTTTCGACTGACACCGTTGATGCCGACAGCGTTGACCAACTTGTGGCTTTGTTCAATCGTCATAAGCCCGACATGGTTATCAACGTTGCTCTTCCTTATCAAGACCTTACCATCATGGAGGCTTGCCTTAAATGTGGTGTTAACTATCTTGATACTGCTAACTATGAGCCTAAAGATGAAGCTCACTTCGAGTATTCATGGCAATGGGCTTATCGTGAACGCTTCGAAAAAGCCGGCTTGACTGCTATCTTGGGTTGTGGTTTTGACCCGGGTGTTTCAGGCATTTTCACTGCTTACGCTGCTAAACATTATTTCTCTGAAATGGAATATCTTGACATCGTTGACTGCAATGCAGGTAACCATGGCAAGGCTTTTGCTACTAATTTCAACCCTGAGATAAACATACGTGAAATCACTCAAAACGGTCGCTATTACAAGGACGGTAAGTGGATTACAACCGGACCGCTTGAAGTTCACACTGACTTGACCTATCCTAACATCGGCCCGCGCGATTCTTACTTGTTGTATCACGAGGAACTTGAATCATTGGTATTGAATTACCCCACCATCAAGCGCGCTCGTTTCTGGATGACTTTCGGCCAAGAATATTTGACCCACTTGCGCGTTATCCAAAACATCGGTATGGCTCGTATTGATGAAGTTGACTACAACGGCACTAAGATTGTTCCTCTTCAATTCTTGAAGGCTGTATTGCCTAATCCTCAAGACCTCGGCGAGAACTATCACGGTGAAACTTCTATCGGTTGTCGCATCTCAGGTAAGGACAAAGAGGGTAACCCCAAAACTTACTATATCTACAACAACTGTAGCCACGAAGCTGCTTACAAGGAAACAGGTATGCAAGCTGTCAGCTACACCACCGGCGTTCCTGCTATGTTAGGCGCTATGATGTTCTTGACAGGCAAGTGGAACAAGCCGGGCGTTCATAATGTGGAAGAGTTTGACCCGGACCCATTCTTGGAGAAACTCGGCGAACAAGGTTTACCTTGGCACGAAATCCACAATGAGCCTCTCGAAGTAGACAAAATTAATAACTAAATAGTGCTATTTGAAAGAGAAAAAAAGAGGAGCGTTCCATGTGAAATGGGGCGCTCCTCTAACATTTAAAAATACACTATGAGTAATAAATAAGGATGTTATTTCTGTTGTCGTGGCGTTGTGAAATATTGGTTGTAAATGACGCCCGTGAGGATGAGAATAAGCCCGATGTAGGTCGTCGGGACTATCGGCTCACCCAGAACAATACCAATGAGGAATAGCGAGAGAAATGGGGCAAAATAGCACATCTGATTGATGAGCGTGGGATTTGACGAGAGCCTGAGTGCCATCCCAAAAAAGATGAACGGAAGCCCTATTTCAAAACATCCCACATACATGCCCGAGACGATTCCCGAAACGTTGGATATATTCACGTCGACCACCAATGTCCCGGCTCCGAGATAAATCATGCCGAAGATAAAGCTGACAAAAAGTGCCACGATGGGGTCTATGCCCGTGCTGAGTTTATTGTTTAGTAGCCAATATGTCGCCCAAAACAGCGAGCTTGCCAAGCCTAGCGCCAAGCCCAACGCTGAAAAAGCATCTGCCGAAATAGCGCCTGCGCCCATCGAGATGACGGTCACGCCTGCCAGTGAGATTACCATGCCGATGTACTTTTTCCCCGATATGGGTTTGTGGTCAAAGATGGCGAGCAGAATCAGCAGGAATATGGGCCAACAATAGTTTATTGGCTGAGCTATCTGTGCCGGCAGCAGCGAGTAGGCTTTGAAGAGTATGAGGTAATATGCCACAGGGTTTATCAGCCCCAGCACAGCCAGCGAGGTGACGTCACGGCGAGAAAGCGCCTTGACTATCGTCCATTTGCGCTCAATCGTGATGGTGATGGCAAAGATGACAAGTGCAGTGGCACTCGCCACGATGAGCATCTCATAGTAAGACAAGTAGCTGAGCGCTATTTTAAACGCTGTGGCTACCGTCGACCAGCACAATACGGCGATGGCTCCAAAAATAAATGCACGGTTGTTGTTACTCATTACTTTAGAAAAATCTTGTCTGTGACAACAAAATTACTAACAAATTGAGTAAACAACAAATACTAAGTGAGCTATAATGGCAGCGCAGATACCGCCGATGGTGTGAGAAATGATAGCTTTTGATGTCAATTCACGGTAGCCCATTGAGTCCAGCATGGCAGTGTGTGTACTTAGGTAACCGCTCCAGCACATACCGATGGCGGTGAAAACTGCAATTGCGTTACCGTCAACCCAGCCCTGTGCGATGAAATTGGGCACGAGGCTTAATGCGGCACCAACAGCGCCGAGAGCTGTGATGGGGAATGCAATGAGGTGTGAATCTTTGAACCCGAAGAGCCAGTCAAACACGATGCCAATCTTGTCAGCAAGCCATGGTAGAAGCTCTACGCCTTGATAAGCACCGCCGGTGTAGCCGTCAGGACCGGGGCCGAAGGTCAATATCATCACGAGTGACGAAATGATGAGCACGCCCGGGATAATGGCTATACCCACGTCAACACCTGAGCGACCACCATCGAGCAATGAATTGAGGATACGCAAGAACAATGATTTTTCTTCAGGCTTGTCATGTTCCTCATCTTCCTTGAAATGCTCATCGTTTGCCCACTCTTCTTTGTATTGCGGATAAGCTTTTACTACGAAATATTGCATACAACGAGTGGATACAATACAGCCGCAGAAGGCGCCGAAGAATCCGATAAACGGCTCTGCATAATAACCTTGTCCCACCATGAACACTATCACGAGAAGTCCCATACCAAATGCTGTACCAAAGTTGGTGAGCGAGATGTATTGGTATTTCTTGAAATAGCTGCAGAAGCGTTTATCGTGGGATAACGCGATGATGGCAGGGTTATCCGATAGAAATGTCATCACACCGCCAAGCGATGCAACACCGGGGAGGTTAAATAGTGGTTTCATCAGCGGGCGCAAAAGCGTTTCCAGCAATTTTACTACGCCAAATTCAACAAATAGTTTACCGAGTGCACCGGTGATAACGCATATTGCCATGAGGTAGAACACTGTGTTCAGTAACAAATCATGTCCCGTTTTCATGATAGTGTTAAGCATTTGCGGGACACCCATGATTGAGCCGATATATGAGAATAAGGCTATAACTATGACAAGGCACGGGACGCCTGTCGGAATAAATTTTTTCATTTGCTGTTTTATTTTGCTTTAAGGATATTCATGTGCCAAGTGAGGCCGACGTTAACGACCGAATGTTTGTCCATTAGGGTGCCGTCAACATTGCCGTTTTGGCCCCATGAGTAGAAGTAGAATGCGTGGAAGCGTATGTCATGGCGGTTGATGTGAAGCGGACGATATTCCACGCCGGCGCCTATGTTGTTCATCTTGGTGCCCGGAAGTACGCAATAATCACCGCTGCGGTCATAGTCATTGACATCGCGGGTGTATTTCCCAAAGACTTTAACAGCTCCTGAAATCTCATAGCTGAGCTCACTCATTATCGAGTAATCTTTGAAAAAGAATGCTTGATGTTGCACCGAGCGATTCATCAAGTCAAGCTCGAGTGATGCTTTGCCAAAATTGAATTTGTTACCCAGCGCGATGTAATATATCATGGCATCACCGGGGAGTTCCATCGCATTGATTGAGTAGATTGTGTTGAACCGGTTGTGAGCTCCGTTCCACATTAAGTTGTAGGCATAAAGATTGCTTGATGAGCCGTCACGGAACGGGCTTTCACACACTTGCGCGGTAAACGTGTCCTTCCCGCTATTGGTGATATAAGCTCCGCTGACGCCCATTTGGTAGCAAGCAATATTGTACCAGTATTCCGAGTTACGGTAAAGGTTGATAGGGGCGCGGTCATACTCATATCCGCCAATGCCCACAACTTCCTTTCCGGCAGCTATTCGCCAATTGGCGTTGGGCATATAACTGAGGTACAACCAGTCGGTTGCATCAAAGAAACTTTGGTCGGAATGGGCTTTGTTGAGCCTTTGTCGATAAGAGTAAGAGAAATGATTATTTATGTCGCCACTCATTTGGATATTGAGATAACGGCCTTTAAATCCTGTGTTTGCATCAATGACGTCACCGTCAAGAAATTCAGCATTGTAGTCGATACGTGTTTCAACGCTTAGATTTACAGTCGGGTTAATGTCTTGAGCTTGGATGGATGGAGTGGTAATCGCCGCTGCGATGAGCCATCCTAAAGCTTTTTTGTTCATGGGATAATGAATTGGTATTGATAGATTTAGAAAGTGAAGTGTAATAGTAAATGGGAAAAAGGAGAGAGGAGAATGAGTTGAACCTTATTAGCGTAAAGCTTCAACTTCTTCGGTGGTCAAAGGTATCTTCTTGCCCAGACGACGTGCACCGTCGGCAGTGATGAGATAGTCTTCTTCGTTGCGAATACCGGTGAAGTCTTTGTAAGTTTCAAGTTTGTCGTAGTTGATGAAGTCGGCAAAACGTTTTTCTGCGCCCCAGTAGTCAATCAATTCAGGGATGAAGTAAACGCCCGGTTCGATGGTGAGGGTAAATCCCGGTTCCAGCGGACGAGCAAGACGCAATGATTTGCGACCAAATTGTGTGCTCTTGGGTTGTCCGTCATATCCTACCCACACTTCGCCGAGATTCTCCATGTCGTGAACATCGAGGCCCATCATGTGACCAAGTCCACAGGGGAAGAACATGGCGTGAGCACCGGCTGCAACGGCTTCGGCGGGGTCGCCCTTCATGATGCCCAAGTCCTTTAGACCTTGGCAGATAACGCGAGCTGAGAGCTCATAGACATCCTTGAATGGAACACCCGGACGCAAGGCATTGACTGCTGCGAGGTGTGAGGCCACTTGGATGTCATAAATTTCTTTCTGACGAGTGGTAAATTTCTTGTCAGCGCATATTGTTGAAGACATATCACCCGCATAACCCATTGGAGTCTCGGCTCCGGCGTCAACGAGGAGCATATCCCCCGGCTTGACAATGTGGCCGTGATAGTGGTTGTGGAGTGTTTGTCCGTGAGTGGTTGCAATTGTTGGGAATGATAGCGGGCAACCTGCTGCTTGGGCTACTGCTTCAAGCGCTGCCGCTACTTCACATTCGTTCATCCCCGGGCGCAATACCTTCATTGCTGTGATGTGCATATCGGCGGTAACGTTACAAGCCTTTTCAATTTCAACGATTTCTTCGTCGGTCTTGTGGTTACGCATATTCACAACGGCGCGGATAAATGGAATTGATGGCGCCTCATTTCCCGGAATTACACCGAGAAGGTCAAATAGCTTAACTTTGTGCTCGGCACGGTAAGAGGGTAGGTAGTGAATGATGCGCTTTGATGCTTGTGCGCGTTCAAGTTCCTTTTTGAGATTGGCTGCGGGGAGAGTCTCGTTGATTCCCACCATTTGTGCCTTTTCGTGGAGCGTGGGTTGTGTGCCCATCCACACAATGTGGTCAATGGTCAATTCATCGCCGAAAATGATTTCGCGGTCATTGTCGATATCAATAATTGCGCTTAATCCGGCATAGCTTAATCCAAAGAAATACAAGAATGTGGAATCTTGGCGGAAGTGATATGTATTATCTTCATAATTCATTCCGCAGTCCTCGTTACCAAGGAACAATAGCACTCCGCTACCAACGGTTTGCTTCAACGCACGACGGCGTTCAATGTAGGTATTACTTGAAAACATAATGATGACGTTTTTTTAATGCTAACTAAGATTCCCAAAATTACAATTTTATTTTATAACAATGAAATTTTTCATCAAATAAATGTTATCTTTGTACTGCCAAATTGAAGGGCTCGCCCCACAATGGGCTTTAAACATGTAACTAACTAATAAAGAACGTATTCAGTAACTCGCTCGTATGAAAAGGCAACTATTGATGGTGTTGGTAGCCATCATGGGTATCAGCGCATCCTTCGCACAATCACGCTATGATGAGTCTAAAAAAGTCACGCTCATCTCTTACCAGCGATTGAGTTGTAACACGGGGGAAGAAAAATTTATCACCTTTATTCGCAAGTTCAAGGCGAATAAGACCTTTCGTGCTTCCCGCGTTGCCTCCAATTTTAAGTATCAAGAAGCTATGTCCGGTACCAGCCTTTCCGGTCAAAAAGCTATTGAGCGTCTTAACTTGATTTTACCCGACGAGACTTTCAGCGAATACCGCAAAGTTGAAGTTTATGACGATTTTGATGAAATTACTCAAGGCTGTTTTGCCGTAATTTCGGCCGACGAAGTCGTCTATTACTTCTCCAGCGAGACGGGCGCCGCCTATGAGTATGAATACATCTTCTCCCGCATCAACGGCAAGTGGTATCTCATTCGCTACTTCAGCCCGATGACTTAATTTATATAATCTTCTACGCAGCGAAAAAAACGCTTGATTATCACGCGTATATTGCCGAATATTATTCTGCTTTATGAATAAAAAGTGCTGTTTTTTTGTTCAAATTGCAATAATTCAAATAATTCTGCGTACATTTGCACAACTTAAAGAATCAAAGAACACGACAACGACATGAGAGTTAAAATTCATCATGAAGGAACCAACATACTTGTAGTCTTATTTATTGCCTTGATAATCATCTTGTTACCTCTTTGGTTGTGGGTACAGCCAACTTGGATTGCGATTGCGGCAACTTCTATATTGGGAATCTTCTATTTATTGGTAGTCAACTTTTTTCGTTCACCTAAACGCAATTATCAAGGCGAGCGAGATAATGCCGTTGTTGCCAGTGCCGATGGTAAGGTCGTAGCGCTTGAGGAAACTTATGAAAATGAGTACCTTAACTGTCGCTGCATCCAATTATCCATTTTTATGAGCATTTTTAATGTACATGCCAATTGGTTTCCCGTTGACGGTGAAGTCATTTATTCAACTCACCATGACGGCCGTTTCTTAGCTGCTTATCTTCCCAAATCAAGTACTGAAAACGAGCGCTCTACTGTGGTTATCCGCACTCATGCCGGCCAAAAAGTCTTGTGCCGTCAAATCGCAGGCGCTATCGCTCGTCGCATCGTGACTTACGCTCACCCCGGAATCGAAGCATCTATTGAGGACCACATGGGATTCATCAAATTTGGCTCACGCGTTGACGTTTATTTGCCGCTTGGCACTGAAGTGCTTGTGAAAATTGGTGATACAACCGTTGGCGGTGTTACTCAAGTGGCACGTTTAAAACCCGAAAATTAAAAAATAAAGATATTTGAATCATTATGAAGCGTCTGTTATCTAATCTTCCCAATGTTATCACGACATTGAACCTATTGTCGGGATGCATGGCATGTATTTTTTCATTCCGTGGAGAGGAAGTTATCGCCGGCCTTCCCGCTTATGCTTGGGCTTGGATTTTCATCGGTGCAGCTGCTGTTTTTGATTTCTGTGACGGAGCTTCGGCTCGTATGTTACACGCCTATTCAGCAATAGGCAAAGAGCTCGACTCTCTCGCTGACTTGGTCAGCTTCGGTTTAGCTCCCGCTTTTGTTATGTTCAATCTCATGAGCATGTATAACGGTGGCGCATGGATTTCTTATACCGCCCTCGTTATCCCGGCTTTAGGCGCCATCCGCCTTGCCAAATTCAATGTCGATGACTCGCAAACCACATCCTTCAAAGGCTTGCCAATCCCTGCTAACGCTATCTTCTGGATTGGCTACTCCAGTTGGATTCATCAGTATAATTTCTATCCCGGAAGTTGGTTCACTACCGTGCTCATGATTATTATTTCATTGGCAATGGTCTCTCGCATCCCAATGTTCTCTCTGAAATTCAAGAACTTCGACATTAAAGAAAACTTCCGTCGTTACGTAATTATTTTTGCTGCAATCGCTTTCGTTATTTTCAACGGCATTTCAGGATTGGCTTGGACCATCATCCTTTACATCGTGATGTCTATCGCATTGCGTAACCGTCAGCAAACAGTCTAACTCCTTTTTATTTGTTTCGCAAACATGACATTTCTCCTTATTCTCTTAATTATATTCATTCTGTGGCCAATCGTCAAGTTGGTGTGGCGTTTCAATCAAGCTCGCTCACAAGCACAGAAAATGTATGACCAATTTTATCGTCAACAGCAATCTCAGACTGATGATTATCAGCAATCAGGCGAGAGTGAAACCCGCCGAAAACGCTTTGATAGCTCAATGGGTGAATATGTTGACTATGAAGAAATACAAGACGACTCGTCATCGTCTCAACAATCGACACAACCCTCTCAACCTTCAGGTGAAGCCCCTCGCCACAGTAGCTTTGATGAACCGCAAGTGAGCGATGCCGAGTGGGAAGATATTCCTTGATTCTTTATTTTTTATCATGTCGTTACCATGGAACTTTTTGATTTTTTGAGTCAATTGGCTCGCAATAACAACCGTCAGTGGTTTAACGAGCACCGTGCGCAGTATGATGAAGTGCGCAACAAATGGCTTGATGAGCTGGGTAGGCTCATTGCTGCTATGTCTCAGTGGGAACCGTCATTCGCGTCTCTCACTCCTCGTCAAGCGGCCTTTCGCATCTATCGCGATACGCGTTTTTCGCTTGACAAGTCCCCCTACAAGGTCTTTTTCTCAGCTTCATTCCCTGCCGATAAGCATTTGGGAACTCGTGCCGCTTATTATCTCCAGATGGATATCCGCGAGGGTGAAAGTGGCTTTTACGGCGGTGTGTGGTGCCCCGATACGGCTGTCCTCAATAAACTCCGTCACGCTATCGTCGACAACATTGAGGAATGGGAAGAAATTCTTGCCGACAAGGATTTGCAGAAGTATTACCCCGGTTGGCTGGGCAACTCTCTCAAAACAATTCCAAAAGGCTGGGACCGCAATCATCCGCAAGCCGAATATTTGCGGCTCAAAGATATTGGCAAATTTAATGGCGTGGACAATAGCTTTTTCTTGCAACCCGATTGGCCTGAGCAAGCTGCCCTGCGTTTCAAAATCCTCAAACCGTTTATCGATTTTCTCAACTATTCCATCGACGAGGAATAAGGCTCGATGTGAATGTTGATGATGGTGTCTTCACCAAATCGTGCGCGTATTGATTTTTCAATGCGTGTGGCTATGTCATGCGCTGCAATGACGGTGATAAACGGATTGACCTTGATGTGAAAATCAACGATGATTGTTTTCCCGTTTTGGCGTGTGCGCAGACGGTGAAAACGTTTGACACCCGGCGTCGCAGCAATGATGTTGCGTATGTCATCAACCATGTCGGGAGCGAGTGAACCGTCAAGCAATTCCTTGATGGCGGGAGAACCTATTTTTATCGCCGAGAATGCGATAAATATTGAAATTATCACTGATGCGAGAGGGTCGAGAATTGCCCAATCAGGCCCCAAAACTATTGCACCACCCACGCCCAAAAGTGTGGCGATACTTGACATGGCGTCGGTGCGGTGATGCCATGCGTTGGCTATCAGTGAGCCTGAGCGGAGTCGCTTGCCATAACCGATTGTGTAGTGAAACAACCATTCTTTGCCCGCAATTGATGCCACGGCTACCCACAGCGCGATGGATGATGGTTGAACGAGCGTTTCACCATCCAGCGATGCGATGATGCTGTCAATGCCGTTGTAGCCGATTCCCAATGCTACTAGCAATAGGGCTACTGCTATGAGAAGGGTGGCAAATACCTCATATTTTCCGTATCCGTAAGGGTGACTTGTGTCAGCGCGGCGATGTGCGAGACCCACAAAAACGATTACGATGATATCAGTGATAAAATCACTTAGAGAGTGGATACCGTCGGCAACAAGTGCTTCGCTTCGTCCCCAAATACCGCATATAATCTTTATGGCGGCTAGCAGGGCATTTACTATAAATCCCACCCAGGTTACGTGTTTGACTGTCGATGTGTATTCGTTGCTTTCGGTACTATCCATTTTTTACGTGAATTCCTATCTGTAGTTTTTTTATTTGAGCAGGAAGAGGATTACTGCCCAGAAAATACTGAAGACGAGGAGAAGAACGGCATCAGCAATGACCGAGGTCACTGCGATGAAGTGATGACGGCTTTTAATGCCGATAAAGGAGATGATGATTGCAATGACTGCGAGTCCCAGGCTGAGCCAATCGGTCCATACCAATACTACCCATGCAACTATCGTCATGATGATTCCGACGATGGCTGCAGTGTCACGCCTTTTGTCGGGTTGAGCTTTTGTCGGTGTCTCTGTGGACACGTCATTTTGTTCAGGAGCCAAGGTCGTTCCCCACTCTTGATTCTCAACCGAATCTGCTACTTGCTTTGGTTCCATATTATTCATTTTAGAGAGACTTTTATATTTAAGACAATTGAAATTCAAAAAGGTTTAATATAAAATGATATTTTTTCAAAAATTTTTATTAAGTTTGCATAGCACAATCATTTGGGAGGAATGGAACAACTCATGCAATACATCTTTCAGCATCGGCTGTGGCTGCAATCTGATATGCACACGGTCGACGGTCGCCGTGTCGAAATACTTGACACGGGGACTCTCAACACCGATGCGGGGCCTGACTTCTACAATGCTAAGGTGAAGATTGATAATGAATTGTGGGTTGGAAATGTGGAAATTCATGTGCGTGCCAGTGACTGGAATAGGCATGGGCATCAGCATGATGAGGCCTATGACTCTGTGATTCTGCACGTTGTAGGACGTGATGACATGGCTGTGCGCCGTTCCAACGGTGAGGTTATCCCACAAATGCTCATGACTTGTGCCCCTGATTTTTCCCGCCGATACAATGAGATGGTCAACAGCACGCTCAGTGAATTGCCATGTGCCCGTGAAATTGAAAAACTTCAATCCATTTATATAACTGACTGGCTGTCAACGCTCGCCTATGAACGCCTCTACAATAAAGTGGACCACATCGGTGATTTGCTCGCCCGCTTCAACAACGATTGGAGCGAGGTCGCTTACATCACGATTGCCCGTGCTCTCGGGTTTGGCGTAAATTCTGACCCATTTGAACGATTGGCTCTCGCCTTGCCGCTGAAATTCATGATGAAGCATCGTGATTCGCTTCTGAGTGTTGAGGCTCTGCTGTTTGGGCAGGCGGGATTGTTGGATAGCTCTAATCAAGACCCTTATGTGCAGCGCCTCATTCAGGAATACTCGTTCTTGGCAACAAAATTTGGTCTGCATCCTGTTCAGTCGCTTGGCTGGAAAATGGGACGTATGCGCCCTCAAAATTTCCCGCATCGTCGACTGGCGACGCTGGCAGCCTTTGTTCACGCCGGTTTTGTCCTCGGTCGCGAAATATTTTATGCCACAACCGAGGAGGACTTGCGCAGTATCTTCCGCATTGAGCTTACAGGCTATTGGTCACGCCGTTACAACTTCTCGGCACCTGCATCCAAGTCGGTTAATGCTCTGAGTGAGTCATCAATTACCGTCTTGCTCATCAACGTGGCTATTCCGCTGATTTATGCTTATGGTCAGTATCTTAACGACACTGCGACGATGGACCGGGCCATCTCGCTGCTGCAATCTCTCAAACCCGAAAATAACAAAATCGTGGAGCTGTTTGTCAAGGCAGGTATAAAATGCCCTGATGCCTTCACTTCTCAAGCCCTCATCGAGCTCCGTCGGCAATATTGCGAGCCTAAAAAGTGCCTGTATTGTCGCATTGGTCATCGCCTTCTTGCTCAGAAGGTAAAACCTTAAATTTTTTTAGATTATCATTGCTAATGATTGCAAATGTCTTTGTATCTTTGTAACTTGATAATCTTGAACCAATTGATTTTGGCTATATGAACAAAAAGATAATTTTATCGGCGGTGGCAGCCACTGCCTTGCTGAATGCTTCAGCACAAATCAATTCGTCGGCTCCCGATGGATACCTTTTCCGCGGGATTTCGATGTACAATGACGAGAATTATGTTGGCTGCATCGATCAGCTCTCTAAATACAAGCAGGTGGCAGCCGGCGAGGAAGCTGATTGGTACTATGCTCTTGCTACCCTCAAAACCGGTGATGGCGAGCAAGCTCGTGAGCTTTTTGAGCAGTTCTTGAAACAATACCCTTACTCCTCTCACCGCATGGATGCCATTATGGCTATCGGTGATTGCGCTTTTGTCAACAACTACAGCGAGGCCCTCTCGATTTACAATCGGGTTGACCCTGACTGCTTGCCCACTCAACGCCGTTATGAATATTTTTATCGCGTGGGTTACAGCAACATGATGTTGGCTGAATATGATGAAGCGCTTGCAAATTTTGATAAAGTTGACGGCTGTTCTGACTATGTTTTGAGCAACGCCGCTAAATTTTATAAAGCTTATATCGCTTTTGCTCAACGCGATTACTCCAAGGCTGAGCAACTTTTCAAGCAAGTTGACACAACCTATGAGCCCGGAAATATGTCTGACTACTACATCGCTCAGATTGACTTCCTCAAAGGTGATTACACCGAGGCTCTGAACGCTGCACGACGAGTGCTCCGCAGTGCTCCCGATTCTCAATTTATCCCTGAAACTAATCGCATTATCGGTGAGTCTCTCTATCAGCTTGGCCATGAGAATGAGGCTATTAAATACATTCAGAGGTATGTTGATGCAGTAGACACTCCGGTGCCCTCTGCTCTCTATATCCTCGGCTTGCATCAATATCAACAAGGCGACTATGCATCGGCTATCAAGTCACTTCAACCTGTCACCAATGACGATAGCGCCATGGCTCAAAGTGCTTACCTCTATATCGGTCAGGCATTTTTGAAGAATCAAGATTATGACGCTGCACTGTTGGCATTTGACAAGTCGTTGCGCATGGAACACGATGCAAATGTCCAAGAAGCAGCCTTTTACAACTATGCTGTTGCCAAGATGCAAGGCGGTAAGGTGCCGTTTGGCAGTAGCGTGAGCACTTTTGAAGAATTCCTTCGCCGTTATCCCAATAGTAAGTATGCTTCTCAAGTGCAAGAATACATCGTAACCGGTTATATCACTGATAATAACTATGAGAGCGCTCTCGCCAGCATCAACAAGATTAAGAATCCTTCATCTACAATCTTGTCGGCTAAACAACGTGTGCTTTACACTCTCGGTTCTCGCGATATCGCTGCCGGAAACATTAGCCAAGCAACTTCAAGATTAACCGCTGCTAAGCAATTAAGCTCTTATAATCAAGAGATTGCAGCCGAAACAACGTTGCTTCTCGGTGAGTGTGACTACAAAAACGGCAATTACAGCTCTGCTGCTTCAAATTATGCCGCATATCTCAATCAGGCATCAAGTAATGCCGCCAACCGCTCGTTAGCTCGTTATGATTTGGGTTATGCTCGTTTCGGTGAGAAAAACTTCACCGATGCGCTGACCGACTTCAATCGCGTGGTAGCTTCACCGGGCAATTTGTCACAAGTCATGGTTGCCGACGCATACAACCGCATCGGTGACTGCTATTACTACAAATCAGACTTTTCTTCAGCTGCAACTGCTTATGAAACAGCCTACAAGACTGACAGTAATGCCGGTGACTATGCTCTGTATCAACAAGCTATCATGAAGGGATATGGCAAAGATTACAGCTCAAAAATCTCTTTGCTCGACAAGATGATTAAGGAATTCCCATCATCAACGCTCCGCCCTTCTGCAATGCTTGAAAAAGCTGAAACTTATGTAGCTCAAGGTAATAACTCTAAGGCTATCAGCACTTATCAAACACTTGTTGATGAATATCCCAACACAACTCAAGGCCGTAACGGTAGCCTTCAATTAGCGCTCGCTTATCTCAATTCAGGTAACAAGTCAAAGGCTATTGATACTTATAAAGGCGTGATTTCCAAGTATCCTACCAGCGATGAAGCTTCCTTGGCTGCTACAACACTCAAGAGCATTTATGCCGATGATGGAAACATCACTGACTACATCAACTTCATCAACAATGTTCCGGGAGCTCCCACCATTGACCCCTCCGAGGCTGAAACTCTTGCTTATGAATCAGCCGAAAAGGCTTACAACAAGGGCCAAGGCACTGACCGTCTGAAGAAATACATCAACGAATATCCACAAGGCTCTAACGTTCCTTCTGCTTTATCAATTCTCGCTTCTGAGAATTACAACAAGGGAAACAAAACCGAAGCCTTGAAATATGCTACAACGCTTGCCGAGCGCTATCCCGATAATAAGCTCACTGAAAATGCTCTCATTATCAAGGCCGAAATTGAGATGAACCAAGGCAAGGGCGAAATTGCATTGAATACTTATCGTCAACTTGAAAAGTCTTCAAGCTCGTCACGCAACACCAACACCGCCCGTATGGGTATCCTGCGCATCTCTCGCGATTTGAGCCGATGGAGCGACGTGATTACCACCGCTGATGCTTTGTTGTCTTCTTCAACTATCGGTTCTGACGAAAAGACCGAAGTTGTATTCTCTCGCGGTTTGGCTTACTCATCTAAGGGCAACACTGCCAAGGCTACAAGCGATTGGAGCTCAATTGCAAGCCTCACCGATGACCTTTATGGCGCCAAGAGTGCATATTATCTCGCTCAGATGCAATATGACAACTCTAACGCTAAGCAAGCTCGCACAACCGTTGAAAAGCTCATCGCTTCTCAAACTCCTCATCAATACTGGCTTGCTCGCGGATTTATCCTCTTGAGCGATATCTATCGCGCTGAAGGTAAGACTTTCGAAGCTAATGAATACCTCACAGCGTTGAAAGAAAACTACCCGGGAAATGAAAGTGACATCTTCAAGATGATTGACCAACGACTCAAAAAGTAATAACATGATGAAAAAATCAGTCAATATAGCGCTCCTCTTGGCCGCAACTGCTGTTCCCGGCGTTGCTCAAGCCCAAGATGACCTCACTAAAGAAATTACTATCGACCGCATCATCGTTCCCGAGGAACGTGCTGCATCTCGTCTTAATGCAAACCCCACGTTGTTGACTCCTTATGTCAAGCCCGTTAAGTTGAGCTTCACCGAGTATGGCGAACCGTCAGCAATTAAGCGCTCACTCGCTTTTAGTGAGCCTGTCGCTTGGGGCGATACTCTTGTCGCTACTCCTTATCGTGGTTACGCCGTGTTGGGCTATTTCCCTACACTTAACGCCGGCGCTTCTATCGGTTATCGCTTGATTAATACCAAACGTACTGTGTTAAGCGCTTGGTTGCAAGATAATTATTACAATTATCGCAGCGATTATCAACGTGAAGATAAGGCTCGTTTCCGCGAAAACGCATTCACCGTTGACTTGGGTTTGCGTCAAAAGATTGGTGAAGAATCAGTCTTAACTGCCGGAATTGATTACTCTAACTACAATATTGGCCGTAACTACATCAAAGAAGGTCTGTCACAAGGCGTTAATAACTTCAAGCTCAATGCGGGTTGGGAGTCTCACGTTAATGGCCTCGAATATGAAGTGAAAGCCGGATGGAATTACTTCGGTTTCACCAAGGATGAGAATCTAAGCTCAAATTGGCCGCTTGTTTCGCAAGAAGCTTATGCGCCTGTTCACGAAAACGGCTTCAACTTTGGCGCAGGCATGAAGCTTGACCTTGACGAAAAAAGTGCTTTCGGCGCCGATATTGAAGCTGAGTTCTTGAGCTATAACCGTGCGAGCTCTTTTGATGGCGTGCTATCAGAGAATGAGGCAGCTTATACTGCTGTTGATGCTAAGACTCGTGGCGTGATTACTCTTGCTCCTTACTATCAATTCGCTTACCAGCAATTGACCGCACACGTTGGCGTAAAAGCCCAATATACAGTCAATTCAGGTAAAAAATTCCACCTTGCTCCCGATGTCCTCGTTAATTGGGCTCCGGCATCATCATTCTCGGTATATGCTAAACTCGGTGGCGGTGAGCAACTTAATGCTCTTTCCGAGCTATGGCAAGACAGCCACTTCATGACCGGAAACATGGTATATCAAAACTCTCATGTTCCCATCACTATTGACGGCGGATTTGTCGTGGGCCTATTCAAAGGCTTTACCTTTGAGGCATTTGGCGGTTATGCTCGTGCCAACGATTGGTTGATGCCTATGGCCTTTGAAGGTGTTGCTAATTTCTTCAGTGCCGGCAAACTTTATGGCTGGCATGCAGGCGCTAAAGCAAGCTATCAATATAACGACCTCTTCAATGTTCACGCATCAATCGAGGCTGCTCCTCAAGGTGAACAATCAGGCTACTACTTGTGGCGTGACCGCGCTAAATGGCAGGCAACTGCAGGCGTGAGCGTTAACCCCATCAAGCGCTTGACTGTTGACGTGGATTATACCTATCGCGCTAAACGTTGCAGCTATGACTTGGCATTTGCTTCTGAAGAAGAATGTTTAATTGATTCTTATTGCATCGAAAAAGTTGACCTCGGTGCTATCAACGACTTGACCGTGGGTGTTTCTTATCAGTTCTTGAACACTGCAACATTCTATGGCCGTGTTGAAAATCTCCTTGGCAAAAAGTACTTGTTGGATAGCAATGTGCCGGCTCAAGGCATTCATGGACTCGTGGGCGTAGCTCTCAAGTTTTAGTCCATTCCGATAAAGACCGATACATAACGCAACAATATTTGGCCCCTTTGAGCGCAAAAATACGCTTAAAGGGGCTTTCTACTAAAAAAAGTTAGCGATAAACTGCTCATAGATAAAAGAAAAATCGTATATTTGCTGACTAAAGTGAAAATTTAATTTAATAACACATTTAACATATCTAATTCACAAAATGCAAAGCAAAGGAAAAACTGGGAGCATCGTAGCCGGTGTTATCGCTATTTTCATGGTTTTGGTTTGTCTTTTCTACTTGTCATTCTCATTTGTGGGTAACAAGTATGAAGATAATGCGACTGCCTATGCCACTAAATTAGCCGGTAAAAACGGTTCTGACTCCATTTACAACCAAGCCTACAAACACTACATGGACTCTCTAGGAGAGGAAAAGGTTTACCTTGGTTACACCCTTAACGAAGTTCGCAAATGGGGTGTGGGTCTAGGTCTTGACCTTAAGGGTGGTATGAACGTTATTCTTCAAGTCGATATGCCTGACTTGTTGCGTGCAATGAAGAATGCCGAACCCGACTCAGTGTTTGAATCAGCTCTAGCTGCAACCCAACAACTTGTTAGTTCTCACCAATCAGAGGATTTTGTTGGCTCATTTATTGAACAATATCGTCAACGCGAACCGAATGCCGACTTCTCAGTCGTATTCAATGGCACCATCACTTCCGGCTCTAGCGATGATGTAGTTCGCACCAAATTAAAAGCTGAAGTTAAGGACCGTGTAGAAAACTCTGCTACTAACGTCCTCCGTAATCGTATCGACCAATTCGGCGTTGTTTCTCCTAACATCCAAGTTCTTCAAGGTAAGGATGGTCAAATCCTTCTTGAACTCCCGGGCGTTAAGGACCACGAACGTGTGCGTGAACTTCTCCAACGTTCTGCCAACCTCGAATTCTACGAAACTTACACCGCTCAAGAAGTTATGCCTGCTCTCTATGAATTGAGCAGCCGTTTGGCAGCTGATTCTACTTATCAAGCACAACCTTTGATGAGCTACTTCCAAAACACTCAATATGCCGGTGGCGCAACTGTTGGTTATGCTGCAGATGCTAAAGCTATGGCAGAAATTGACAACCTTCTCAATACTTCAATCGCTAAGCAAGTCCTTCCCAGCGACCTCAAGCTTCGTTGGGCTGTTAAGCCTACAACTCGTACTGACAAGGATGGCAAAGAAATTTCATTCGGTTATGCTCTCTACGCTCTCCGTAGCAACGCCGGTAAGGCTGCTCTCGACGGCTCTTGCGTAGTTGAAGCTAACTCTGACTATGACAAGAATCAAGGTAACAACGTTACAATGCGTATGAACCCCGAAGGCTCTCGTGCTTGGGCTCGTATCACTGCTGCTAACATCGGCAAGCAAGTTGCTATCCTTCTTGATAATCAAGTTTATTCTGCACCTAACGTAAACACTGCAATCGAAGGCGGTTCTTCTTCTATCACCGGTGACTTCACCATTGATGAAGCTAAGGACTTGGCTAACGTATTGAAGTCAGGTAAGATGAGCGCAACAGTTCACATCATCAGCGATATGGTTATCGGTCCGAGCCTTGGTAAACAAGCTATCGAATCAGGTTTCCTCTCATTCATCGTTGCATTGGTATTGTTGTTCATCTTCATGGTAATGTTCTACGGTCTAATCCCCGGAGCTATTGCCGATGGTTGCTTGATTATCAACCTCTTCTTCACAATGGGTATCTTAGCATCATTCCAAGCTGTGTTGACACTCTCCGGTATCGCCGGTATCGTGTTGGCTCTCGGTATGGCTGTGGATGCTAACGTGCTTATCTTTGAACGTGCTAAAGAAGAACTTCGCGCAGGTAAGAATGCTCGCACTGCAATCTCTGATGGTTACTCTAACGCATTCTCTGCAATCTTCGACTCTAACTTGACATCTATCATTACCGGTATCATCCTCTTGCTTTACGGTACAGGTCCTATCAAGGGCTTCGCTACCACTTTGATTATCGGTATCGTCTGCTCATTCTTCACCGCTGTTTACCTCAGCCGCTTGGTATTCATCTGGGGCGCTAAGAAGAAAGCATTTGAAAACCTCACATTCTCAACTCCATTGTCTCGCAAGATGTTTGTTAACTCAAACATCAACTTCGTTGGTCAACGCAAGATTAGCTTCTCAATCGTTGGTGTTGTTTGTGTGATTATCATCGCTTCTTTCTTCCTCCGCGGTCTTAACCAAGGTATCGACTTCTCTGGTGGTCGTAACTATGTTGTGAAGTTTGAACAACCTGTAAGCACTGTTGAACTTCAAGAGAAACTTGCTCCTGCATTCCCCAACTCTTCAGTTTCAGTTATCACCATCGAATCATCTAACCAAGTTCGTATCTCTACCAACTACAAGATTAACGATGAAAACAAAGACACTGAAAAGGAAATCACAGGCAAATTGTTTGACGTACTCAAGCCTTACCTCCGCGCAGGTATGAGCGCTGCTGAGTTCTCAACTACCGACGCCAGCCAAGGTATCGTTTCTTCTCAAAAGGTTGGCCCTAGTGTGGCTGACGACATGAAGAGCGCTGCTTATGTTGCTGTATGTCTTGCAATGATTGCAATGTTCTTGTACATCTTGTTCCGCTTCCGCAACGTTGCATTCTCTGTTGGTGCTCTCGCTGCTGTTGCCTTCACTTCATTTGCAATCATCGGCTTCTACAGCTTGTTCTGGGGCGTTCTCCCATTCGCTATGGAAATTGACCAAACATTCATCGCCGCAATCTTGACCGTTATCGGTTATCAAATCAACGATACCGTGGTTGTCTTCGACCGTGTGCGTGAAAACATTGCTCTCTATCCTAAGCAAGATTTGTTCACTACAATCAACCGCTCAGTTAACTCAACTTTGGGTCGTACCCTTATGACTTCACTCTCAACATTGCTCGTGTTGTTGTGTATCTTCATCCTCGGTGGTGATTCAATCCGCAGCTTCATCTTCGCTATGATTTGGGGTGTTATCATTGGTACCTTGGCTACTATCTACATCGCCAGCCCAATCGCTTACATCACTGACCGTCACCGCAACAAGTCTAAAGCTGCTAAAGAGGTTAAAGCATAATAAAACAATTCCATTATATTGAAAAAGCGCGTTCCTGCACTGCAAGAACGCGCTTTTGTTGTGTCGCGTAATCTTCAAAAAAAGATAATCGCTATTGGACTTTCTCGAAGTGATATCCGAGGAATGTCAGTGCAAGCGATGCACCTATGCGATACATGCAATGGCAAGCACGCATGAAGATGTGGTAAGCCATGGGACTTTGAGGTTCCACTTGCTCGTGACGTATGAGCGTGACTGTCGTTTCACCACACAATCTTATTATCTCGTTGAGCTTCTCGGCATCCTCGCAGTCGAGGGTGAGGCCCATCTCATACTCCAGCACATGCTCATCCATGTTGTCAAAGCCTTCTGAGCCGTAATAAGACGAGTAAGGCGCCTTTGCGGTAGATTCCCAATCTCGGTCCCATTGACACGCTACAGCCATGCCTAAATAGCTCGTCCACGCCACTGAAACAGTGGGGTAGGCTGCTATCTCTTTTACTGCATCGGCAAGATACTCCGGCGCAAGGTCGCGCCATCGTGAGTCAATGTCATCGCTGTTGAGCAACTGTGTGCCCATCATGCCCTTGGAGTGGCACAAGCGCATTAATTCGTTGAGGAGCTTAGCCTCAAAACTTTGTAGATATTCCGTGTTCATAATCACAAATATACAAAAATATCCCCTCACTTTCAACAGCTGAAAGCAAGGGGATTC
>CAYTFG010000023.1:0-21655 GCA_964436925.1 uncultured Bacteroides sp.
AAAAATAAAGGCGGGCATTCGTAGTGACACGAGTGCCCGTCGCATTTTAATAAACAAAGTAGCTGTACCAAATATTTATTAATAATCCCAATTATCGGTGCGGAATGGAATAAGTGGCAAATGCATCAAATTGAATACTTTGCCAACAGCAAAATTCTTGAAATTATATCTTACTGACACTATTGAGTCAACGTCTTCGCAGGTCACTTTGATGTCACGTGTGTTGTACACTTCAGTGGCTTGTGCAGGATGGAACACGTGGTCACTGCCTGCTGCTTCAAAGCCCTCAAGCACTTGATTGGGGGTGAATCCGTCGTTAGCATTATCAAAGTGAAGTACTGCTGACTTGCCGTCAACGTCCATTGATTTAAACACCGGGCTGTCACAAGCGATACCGCTGATGCCGTAAGTGCGATTTGCTGCCAAGAAAGCCATGCGCTCGCCAAGCTCTTGCTTGCGTGATGCGTGGATATCTTCAAGTTCATAAGGATAAATCAAGTCGCTGGTGCAGATGATACCGCTGTTAGGTATAATCTTTGCTGCGCGATGTTGACATTCGCGGAATATTGCAGCCCAGGTACCGTTAGGGTCGCTATATTTCCATGCCGGAAGCTCGACAAAGTAGAACGGCAATTCGCCTTGTCCCCATTGTTCTCTCCAGTGGCTCACCATGTCGGCAAGGTGTTGAGGATATTCTTTGTCGCGGCCAACGTTTGATTCACCTTGGTTCCACAAGAAACCCTTGATGGTGTAGCCGATGAGCGGGCGCAGCATTGCGTTATACATCACGTTTATTCGCTCATACTCTTGTATTGAGTCGTTAGCTTTGTCCTTCTCAATATCCCATTCGGGGTATGTGTCAATGATTTCTTTGGGGAGCCAACCTTCAACCTTGCTACCGCCGTAAGAACATGAAATTATGCCCACAGGCACATTCAATATGTCGGTCAATGATTGAGCAAAGAAATAAGCCATTGCTGAGAACTCTCCGGCGTTGGCCGGACTGGATGTCTTCCACTTACCTTCAACACGGTCTTGTGGCGTATATGAGGCCTTCTTGGGTACTGTAGCCACTCTTATGCCGGGATATTTGCCTGAATATGCGATTGCGCGATTACCGCCTTCAACAGGCTGTGTCCAGAATCCGCGCAACGGCATTTCCATGTTGGATTGACCTGAGCAGAACCACACTTCACCCAGCAACACGTTGCTGATGTTGATTGACGATTTATCACCCTTGATGCTGATAGTATAAGGCGAGTAAGAAGCTTCGGCGGTTGCGACCTTTATGTCCCACCGTCCGTTTGAAGCTGTCTTTGTGGTGTAAGATTTGTTATTCCATGATGTGGTGACTGTGATTGGCGCATTTGGTGTTGCCCAGCCCCACAAGCTTGCCTGACTTTGTTGCTGGAGGACCATGTTGTCTCCAATGATGTCAGGTAGCGTAATCTCAGCCATGGCCGACAAACTCATAGCCAAAGCTGCTAATGTTACAAGCTGTTTTTTCATCTCTGTCTGTTATGTTTTAGATAATATTTCGTTAGTACTGCCCATGGCTTTAAGTCGTCATCGGTCCACTTTGTGCCCCGTGACTTCGCGCTCGGTCTCAGCATTGAGCATGTCTCGTCCTTGTCGGAGATTGACCATGCTATCCAACTGATTTTATTGTCATCGGCAATTTTCATCCATTCTTCCCACGAACGAGTGTCTATAACGCCGTCGCCGGTGTGGACCATCGCTGCGCATTCACTCATGAATAGCGGCAATCCTTTGCTGATGGCATATTGCGCTTTTGCACGATATTTGTCGCCATGTGTGGCTGCATAATAGTGGAGGGAATACATGATGTTATTGAAGCCTTCAATGGGGTTATCTGCTGCTTTATCCACATCTTGGTCCCAGCGTGGTGTGGGCACAATGATTATTGATTGTGGCGCATATTGGCGAATGATTGGTATCAATTCTTCGGCATATTCTTTGGCTTCATCCCAACTGATTTTTGTGGGCTCATTCCATATTTCCAGCAATAAATTGGGTAAGTTGCCGTACTTTTTGCTCACGGTCGTGAAAAATTCTTTGGCAAGCGCCAGATTATTGGCGTGGCTGTGAAAATCTATAAGCACATAGATGCCACTGTCAACTGCGCCCTTGACAATGCTGTCAACCGCTGCATAGCCAAGCTCCGGACGACTGTCAAAGCTGTAACTGTTTATATCCAATCCTATTGAGCATCTCACAATGTCTGCGCCCCAATCCTCGGCCAAGGCCATAACTGTCCCCGTGTTGTAAAAACGCGGCCATAGATTGTGCCAGCCCAAGCTTACTCCTCGCAGTTGTATCGGCTCGCCTTGTGCGTTTACCAGTTGGCTGCCTTCAACGCTGAGATAGCCGTTGCGACTCACTACGGTCTGTGCCATGCACATTTGTGAGAGTAATGTAAGGGTGATTGTGATTAGTGTTTTACAGATACTTTTCATGGATGTGTGATAAATTTTACACCTACAAAGCTAATATAAAAAATTGTGAATTCAAAATAAAAATTCACGTTGCAGTCCAATGATTCCCCAACGTGCTACTTTCAAATTTACATTCCCCGCTGATATCTGTTAATATCTTTCAAATGAGCTACTTTTGCCGCTTTTCAGTGAACATATTTGCTGCTTTTCTGTTATTATATATGAAAGTTCATAACAACGGTATGGCTTTTTTATTTACATGCTTTAATTTTATATAACATCTAGAGCAATCTTAATTACTACAGCCTAAATTGTTCTATTATTCGTTCCCATTATCCCTCATTTAGGCACTGTTGTTAGGAACTTATGGATTTAAATATTAAGTAATTAATCCTGTAAAGCACCAAAAAAGGTGACGCTTTACAGGATTAATTGTTATTATGACTATTTATAAGAGAATTTCTTATCCCAGGATTTGAGCCACACGGTTTAGCCCGGCAATAAATTGCTCGGCTTCTTCTCGAGTGTTGTAGGCTGCAAATGATGCGCGCACTGTTCCCTCAATGCCCAGAGAGTGCATCAACGGTTGAGCGCAATGGTGGCCGGTGCGCACTGCTATACCCAGCTTGTCAAGCAACATACCGGTGTCGTAGTGGTGGTGATGGCCAATCAAGAATGATATCACGGCTGATTTACCCGGTGCAGTGCCAAAGATTCTCATGCCGGGGATTTTCATCATCTCGTTGGTGGTGTATTCGAGCAACTCATTTTCATGTGCGGCGATGTTTTCAACACCAAGTCCGGTCATGTAGTCAATAGCTTTGCGGAATGCGGCAATATCAACAAAGTCGGGGGTGCCGGCTTCAAATTTGAAAGGTAGCTCGGCAAATGTTGTATTCTCAAACGATACATGTCCTATCATTTCGCCACCGCCTTGATATGGAGGAATGAGCTTCAGCCAATGCTTTTTACCATACAAAACGCCCACACCGCAAGGTCCGTACATCTTATGCGCCGAGAATGCGTAGAAATCAGCGCCAAGGTCTTGAACGTCAACCTTGATGTGGCTGATAGCTTGGGCTCCGTCAACGAGAGCGGGCACTCCGTGGTCGTGTGCAATCTTCACCATCTCTTTAACGGGATTGACCGTTCCGAGCACGTTGCTCACGTGGCAGAACGTTACCAGCTTGGTGCGCTCGTTAAAGAGTGATTGATATGCCACCAAGTCAAGCTCGCCGTTTGCATTGATGGGCACAACACGTAGCAAGATGCGCTTGCGACGTCCCAATAATTGCCAAGGCACAATGTTGGCGTGGTGTTCCATCACTGTCAAGATTATCTCATCACCATTTTCAAAGATATCACCAATTGATGATGCCACGAGGTTTATAGCCTCGGTAGTCCCGCGGGTGAAGACAATCTCTTCAACTGATTTAGCGTTGATAAATTCTCTCACCTTTTCGCGTGATTCTTCTACCAAGTCGGTCGCTTCTTGAGACAAGCAGTGAACACCGCGGTGAACGTTGGCCTTGTGCATGTAGTACATGTTTTCTATCTCTTCAACGACACAGCGCGGAGTTTGGGACGTCGCTGTATTGTCAAGATAGATTAAAGGCTTGCCGTACACTGTGCGTTGCAGGATGGGGAAGTCGTTGCGGATTTGGTTTATATCGAGAGAATGCATATATCTGTTTGTGTATATTTTTTTTAGAGTTTAATGACATGAGGCTGCGCAGTCGCCACAGAGAGCTTGTTCGCCCAGCAGTCTTTTTTCAACTAGATGTCTCAATCGGTCGCGTAATGCCTCTATTTTAACCGAGTCGATAGCGTCGGCCATGAATGCTTGCATCAACAAGTGACGCGCTTCTTTCTCGGGAATACCGCGTGCTTGCATATAGAACATTGCATTTGCATCAAGTTGGCCTGTTGTTGCACCGTGGCTACACTTTACCTCGTCGCAGTATATTTCAAGCTGAGGCTTGGTGTGCATACGTGCATTACCGCTTGCCAATAGGTTACGATTGCTTTGATAAGCCTCGGTAAATATGGCGTCGGTGTCAACCACGATTGTGCCCTCAAATGCACCGCGAGAATTGTCGTCAAGCACATACTTGAATAGTTGTGTTGAGTGGCAACGTGGCACGTGGTGGCGCACTAGAGTGCTGTTGTCGGTCAATTGGTCGGCTGTGCCTATGACCATGCCGCCGAGCGAAGTGTTGCAGTGCTCGCCGTTGAGGTCTATGATGTAGTCATTTCTTGTGGTTCCTGCCACAAGTGATGACCCGTTGATGGTCAATGATGAACCTTCTTCTTGGTCAACAAACACTCCGCTAACTCTTGTGGTGAGCGCTGATGACTCTTCAAGGTCATAAAAATCAAGCTGTGAACCTCGCTTCATCACGATTTCAACCACTTGTGAAGCCAAGTAGCGGTATTGTGAATTTTGTGTGTGGTCACAAGCCAATATTTGTGCCGATGAATCTTCGTCCATGACTATCAGAACACGTCTCACAGCCATCAATTGCGCTGCAGCGTTCAAAATGTTGACGATTTGAACGGGACGATTGACATGTACGCCACGGCCCACATAGATGAGCAAGCCGGTTTGTGCCAAGAGCGTGTTAAGCGCTACTTCGGGGCGTGATATCGGTGCCAGTGTGCCGTAATATTTTTCTGCTATTTCTTGAGCATGACCGAATGGACATATTTTCACGCCCTCGGGCATATTCTTTTTCAACGTCTGTGATTCTACAAACGAGTCGTTGATGACTGCGCCGAGCAATGTTGATATATTGGGTACGTCACATTTGAATGACGATGCTACATCTGCTGAAAAAGCAACACGATTGATGTTCACGCCATAGTCAGGCGCAAATGCATCCTCAAGACTGAAACTCTCATAGCCCTCATCGCCTTTCTTGGGCAATCGTTGACAGCTGTTCAAGATTTTCAATGCCTCATCTCGCTTGGCATTCATAAATGCCGAAGAATTCTCATTGATAGTCTTTGAGTTCTGTTGATATAGTTCGATATATTGAGTTAGTGCACTCATGTTTCTTTGTGGAATGAGGGTTAATTGTTTTCGTTGTCGACTTGTTCTTTAATCCAGTCGTAGCCTTTCTCTTCAAGAGTGAGTGCGAGTTCGGGACCACCGGTATAAACGATGCGGCCCTTGTAGAGGATGTGGACGATGTCAGGCTTGATGTAGTCGAGAAGACGTTGGTAGTGGGTGATGACGATTGTCGCGTTGTTATCGGTTTTGAGCTTGTTGACACCACCGGCAACGATGCGCAATGCATCAATGTCAAGACCGCTGTCGGTCTCGTCGAGAATTGACAATCTTGGTTCCAATACAGCCATTTGGAATATCTCGTTACGTTTCTTTTCACCGCCTGAGAATCCCTCGTTAACCGAGCGTGATGCAAGTTTATTGTCGAGCTCAACGATTGAGCGCTTTTGACGCATCATCTTCAAGAACTCGCTTGCGTTTAAAGGCTCTTGGTTGAAATATTGGCGCTTGGCATTCACTGCCGCACGCATAAAGTTTACCATTGACACTCCGGGTATCTCAATAGGGTATTGGAATGAGAGGAACAAACCTTCGTGGCTGCGGTCTTCGGGTGATAGACTCAGCAAGTCTACTCCGTGAAACTCGGCCGAGCCTCCGGTTACGGTAAATCTTGGGTCGCCGGCGAGAACGCCTGATAGTGTACTCTTTCCTGAACCGTTAGGGCCCATGATGGCGTGTACTTCGCCCGGACGAATTGTTAGGTTGATTCCTTTGAGGATTTCTTTACCTTCGATACCGGCATGTAAGTCGGTGACTTTAAGCAATATATCGTCGTTCATCTTTATATCGATAAATTTTGTTAGCAATAATTTGATGTATGGGTTAACCCACTGAGCCTTCGAGCGTTACCGATAGCAATTTTTGCGCTTCTACGGCAAATTCCATCGGAAGTTTGTTCATGACTTCCTTGGCGTAACCGTTAACTATCAGGCCCACAGCTTCCTCGGTGGAAATACCACGTTGGTTGCAGTAGAATATTTGGTCTTCCGAGATTTTGGAAGTGGTAGCTTCGTGCTCCACAACGGCTGTGTTGTTTAGCACGTCAATGTATGGGAACGTGTGAGCTCCGCATGTTGCGCTCAGCAACAGTGAGTCACATTGAGTGTAATTGCGGCAACCGTCAGCATTTGGAGCAACCTTCACCATACCGCGGTATGAGTTTTGGCTGTGTCCTGCCGAGATACCCTTTGACACGATGGTCGAACGTGTGTTGCGCCCCGTGTGTATCATCTTTGTGCCGGTGTCGGCTTGTTGGTAATTATTTGTTACCGCTACTGAATAGAATTCTCCTACAGCGCCCTCGCCGGCAAGCACACATGACGGATATTTCCATGTGATGGCCGAACCGGTTTCCACCTGTGTCCATGACAACTTGGAGTAGTCACCGCGGCACAATCCGCGCTTGGTCACAAAGTTATAGACACCGCCTTTACCGTCGCGGTCTCCTGCATACCAGTTTTGTACGGTTGAATACTTAACCTCGGCGCGATCTTCAACCACGATTTCCACGATTGCAGCGTGGAGCTGATTCTCGTCGCGCATCGGTGCGGTACATCCTTCAAGATATGAAACGTATGCGTCATCATCGGCAACGATGAGCGTGCGCTCAAATTGTCCTGTTCCCGATGCGTTAATGCGGAAGTAGGTTGACAGTTCCATGGGGCATCTCACGCCCTTGGGAATGTAAACAAATGAACCGTCGGAGAATACTGCCGAATTTAATGCGGCAAAGAAGTTGTCGCGATAAGAAACGACACTTCCCAAGTATTTCTTCACCAAGTCGGGGTAGTCTTTGACTGCCTCTGAGAATGAACAGAAGATGATGCCCAGTTCGGCAAGCTTTTCGCGGTGGGTGGTCTTTACTGACACTGAGTCCATTACCGCATCAACTGCCATGCCTGACAACACTTTTTGCTCCTCTAGAGGAATACCAAGCTTGTTGAATGTTTCAACGAGTTGCGGGTCTACTTCTTTCATGTCCTTTGGCCCTTCTTTAGAGCGTGGGGCTGCGTAGTAGCTGATTGCTTGGTAGTCAATCTCGGGGATTGTCAAGTGGGCCCATGTTGGCATTTCCAGCGTAAGCCAATGACGGAAGGCCTTGAGCCTGAACTCTAGCAACCAGTCGGGCTCGCCTTTTTTCTTTGAAATCAACTTGATGACATCCTCGTTAATGCCTCGGGGGATTACGTCGGTATCAATGTCGGTCACAAAACCATACTTGTACTCTGACCCCGTCACATCTTTGATGACGTCTTCGTTATTTGTTTCTTTATCTTTCGGTTTATTTGAATCCATGAGACTATTCTTCTTCATCATCAACGTTTGAATCTTCGCTAGTGTTTGATTTCCCGTAATTTGTTGTGAAATCAAAGATTTCTTTAGCAGTATCGCTGCCCAAGATTGTGGGCGCAAGGCTCATGATTGATGGTGATATCTTATTTTGGTTACTGTCTGCAACTTTTGAATCGGGGAAAATGGCTATCCACACGTTCAGCACCAAGCTGACGCCTACAAGCCATTCTAATGCTTTAAAGATGGCTCCTGCCACGTGCTCGGGCGCTTTAAGTTTAAGCGTGTGAGTCACTTCATGTAGCATCTGGAATATCATGTATGAAGCGATATATACGACCAAGAATACTGACACGTAGCCTATCGCTGAGTTTAATAGCATATCACTTGCAGTCAAGTCTTCTTCTCGACCATTGAGCCAATCGGTTATATGGCTTGAAAAGAGGCGACATGCAACCGTTCCTAAGATAAATCCTGCCAATCGGCCTAATTGTGCAATCAAGCCCTTGCGATAGCCCTGAAAAAGAGCTCCCACTGTGACTACGAGTATGAATATATCAATAGATGACATCTTTGCTTGTTTTGATAGATTTTTTAATACCTAATTAGCGTACAAAGTTACAAAATATCATTCAAATACACACTATAATTTCCTCCAAAACAGCCCACAAAGCAACCTCCGCCCTCTCAAGTTGATAGCGGTTGAAAAATCTATTTGAAAATGTGCTTATCCGATGATGAGCGATACCATGGTAATTGCTTGCGCTGCAATGCCTTCACCGCGGCCTGTAAATCCTAGTTTTTCGGTGGTCGTTGCCTTTACCGAAACGCAATCTAAGTCAAGCTCAAGGTCACTAGCAATGTTTTGTGCCATTTGTGGAATGTATGGCAGTAATTTCGGCGCTTGCGCTATGATTGTTACGTCAACATTTGTTGCTACATAGCCCGCCTCTTTGACGAGGTCTCTCACGGCTCTGAGCAGTTTGCGTGAATCTGCCCCCTTGTATTTTGGGTCGGTGTCAGGGAAATGATAGCCTATATCTCGCAATGCGCATGCACCGAGCAATGCGTCACACAGGGCGTGGAGCGCTACGTCGGCATCGCTGTGTCCCAATAGTCCCAAATGGTATGGAATTTTGACTCCACACAACCACAAATCACGACCTTCCACGAGACGATGCACGTCAAATCCTTGGCCTATTTTAAATGCCTGCTTCATTGTTCAATACTATCTTTTTGGTTATTTGCTGTTGATTATTTCTTTTTTCCGAAGATTTCGCGCAATCCGTCCATGTCAAATGTCAATGAGAAACGGAGTGTTTGGTCTAGTGGTGATGTTTGGGCTGTTGCCATCATGTAAGATGCGTCAAGTCTTACTACATTTAGCGAGAAGCCTGCACCAAGGCCAAAGTATTTTCGGTTACCTTTCATTTCATTTTCATAGAAATAGCCGGCACGAAGGAAGAACTGGTTGTTGTAGCTGTATTCAGCACCGATTGACCATGTGATTTCTTTTAATTCCTCGCTGGCACCGCCGGGAGCATCGCTGAATGACTTGAAGATACCTGAGATTGATGATGTGTTTTCCCAGTCTTCAAGGTCGTCGAGGTATTGTTGTTGACCTTCGGTTGTTGCTGTGTCATAGTCGCTTTCGCGTGGACGTGTTGGCACGAGGAGCTTGTTGGCATCCAGCGCGATTGTCAAGTTGTGATAGTCGGCGAGAGGAAAGGTGAATGCTGTACCGATTCTCAAGTTTGTTGGCAAGAATGCGGGATTTTCGCCGTTGTTGTAGGATACTTTACTACCGATGTTGGAGATGTTCCAACCCCAAGACCATTGGCACTCGTTGCGCCCGATTACGGGGTAGGTGGTGTAATATCCTGAAATGTCGGCTGCAAATGCTGATGCACCGTTACTTTGGTCACCGGCATAGCTGTCACTGAAACCGAGGTCACTGTAGATGTATCGGAATGCGATACCCATTGAGAATTTCTCTGATAGTTTGCGAGAGTAGCCTATGTCAAATGACATTTCGTATGGATTCAAGCTCTGGATTGAAGTGCCCGACATATCGTTGGTCGTTACTTCACCCAGCGAGAAATAGCGCAAGCTGGCACTTAAGGCTTGATTGTCGCCTGAACCTATTTTGTAGTATCCTGCAACGTTGGCCAAGAAGATGTCGTTGACAAGTTTGCGCAACCATGGAGTGTAGCTTAATGATACGCTGGCGTTGCTGTATGCAAAGGCGTATTTTGATGGGTTCCAAAATTGTGAGTTGGCATCAGGCTCGGTCGCAACACCAAGGTCACCCATTGAGGCTCCGCGAGCATCTGGTGTGATTGATTGGGATGTTACACCGGTCGTGATGGGGTTGAACGAACTTTTGCCGTCTTGAGCCATCGCCGTGGCTGTTACTCCAATGAAGAGGAGGGTTATAAATATGTGCTTAAATGTCATCGTCGATATTTAATATATTGAGTATCAGTTGATAATTGGCGTTTGACTCGCCGAAGCTACTCTGACGGGCCAATTGTCGTTATTATTTATAACTCAAAAAAATAGATTTTATTGCATAACCCGGCTAAAAAATAGCGCAGAGCGCCTAAATTTTGATTTTTAGACGCCCTGCTAAAGATAAATTAAAGTCGATTTTCTATTTGATTACAAGGATGTCGGTTTCGGGGGTATTGCCGTAAATTGAACTGTTGCGATAGAGCAAATATGCTTTGTATCGACCGTCGGCAACTGCTTTTCCGTCGCTATCCTTCAAATCCCATTCGTATGGGAGGCTTACATTTTCCTTGGAGATAACAACGTTACCCTTGTTGTCCTTGATTATTAGGCGGTTGTAATTGCTTTCTATTGAGCTTTCTTCCAATGTGATTGTTGCCACTGTTCTGGCGGGAGACTCTTTTACTGTGAGTTTGGCGCCTTCTTCACTTGCTGTGCTGATGATGAATGAAATGGTGGCAGTGGTGCGGTTGCCCACATTGTCGGCAATCGAGAATGTCAATGTGTGGTGACCTTCGCTGAGCTCGCTCATTGGGTAGCTTAATGTTGCGGTACCGTCGTTATTGTTTGTGACATAACCGATGACGCTATATGATGTTGCGTTATCCAATACTAGGCGAGGACCGTTACCGATTGTTGTGCTCGCTGTGTTGATACCTGATAAATCAGCTTCAATTGTTGCATATACTGTCAATTCGTCGCTGTTGATAACGTCGCCTTCGCTGAAAGAGCTGTCGTTGATGTACATTGAACTGATGACGGGAGCGGTGTTGTCTTGTGATTCTACATCTTTGCCCGCATCTTCTACTACACGTGCTTTGTTGCAAACTCCAATCGCCGATGTTGTGCGGTCGCTGTTCTCTGCGGCTGCAATTAGTCGGTTGGAAACGTTGGGCGTTTGAGGGTAGGGGATTGTGAATGTAGCAGTGAATTCACCGTTTGTGACTTCTGCGATTGTTTCGGTCAAAATAGTTTCGTCGAGAGTGGTGCTCCCTTCAAGGTCGCTTGAGTTGCGCACGAGTACATCGGCCGTTGTGGGGCCGTCAAAGAGTGTCAATGTGACTGAACCGTTGAATGTGTCTACCTTCTCACCTGCAGCATCTACGATTTGGCCTGTAATCTTAGTGGAAACAAGCGGTGAGATGTTAATGGTGTCAGTTAATTCGCTTCCGTTTATGGTTTTGAATTCGACGTTGTATTCGGGGGCATAGAGTGGTAGTGCCGGGTCTCCGCAGAGGTTATAGCATAGGGTGTTGAGACCTACATTTTTGCGGTTTGCGCCCACTGTTGCCAAGTTGCGTGCTTTTAGGTAGGCGTCACCTATTGTTGCTGATGGCTTAGCACTAAACACGGCATCTGCCATTGCTGCGTTTATGACTTGGTTGTAATCGAGATAAACCGTGCGACATGCTCCCACGACTGCAATTGCACCACCGTTTTCTTTGAACAAGAATGCGGCACCGATACTTTCAGGGTTGCGGTCAAACGGCATTGCTGAACAAGTTGCCAACATTGCGACCGGCGGAACTGTGTAGTCGGTTGATGCGGCAAGGTTTTTAGTCCATAGATTTTCACCACCAAAAGCTTTTATGCTTCCGTGTCCTGAGTAAGTGAAGTATTGAGCACCAAGTCCAAGTGCATTTGTAACAACTCGTCTCAAGATTACAGCCTCGCTGTTATCCATTGGATATAAGCAGCTGGCAGCCTTAATTGTTGTTGTTGAAGGACGGTATGCCTTGATAGTGTCGGAAATTGCCATACTTTGGTCGAAGTGGGCATTCTTATCACCGTCATCGCTAATCTGTATAGCGCGGTTACGTGTTGTAGCTGCCGGGCGGTTGGTGAGATAGTTATAGCATTTGTTGTTATAAGCAATAGCTTCAGCCAAGCCTGATGCCGGGATACGACCTACACCGATGTGTGCAGGTGCTGCGGTGATGTTTGAGGGTAAATAACTATCGCTAAGCATTCCGAAGTAGCTGTCGGCGCTGTAGGCTGTGGCCTCGCAGCTGGCTTCTGATTCTGTTTCGGCTTGATATGTCAGCAATTGACCTTCATCAAGTTTTACTATATGGCGGTTATCCCAAGTACCGCTACCGTAGAGCAGTAGATATTTAAATTTCTCAGGGTCACGGTCATAGAACATCTTGGCTAGTCGGCGATAACCCATAGCTGAGTTTGTGCCTGAAGAGAATTCATTCATGATTTCTTCGGTAGTGTAGATTGCCACATCCATGCCTTGGAAACGCTTGTGATAGTTGGCAAGTTCTTCAGCTTTAGCGCGTAATACGCTATTTGTGATTATCATCATTGTGGGTGTGTCGTGTCCGTGAATGTTTTGATTTACTACCGGACCAACATATTCAACGTCATACAGATTTTCACTTGGCTTGAATGCGATAATGGTGCGACGCTTCTCGCTTCGTCCCGATGTCATGTCAAATGTCGCTGCTGCATATTCTATGTCGTTGTAAGTGTCTGACACAGTGTTGTATTGAGCGATGTTGAATGGGTCAGTGACGTCCCACACATAGAGATTCTTGTCATAACCTTCAACCAAAATGTTGTTGTATTGTTTAACTTCGCTGCTGATGAAGTTCATTTCAACTTGTCCGTTATGGGTTATGCGGTTAGCTTGTCGGTAGCTAATCCATATGCGGTCCACTGCTGCGTAGCTAAATCCTGACGTCGGCTCGATTGATACCGAGAAAGAGCTGTTGGCATTGCTTGCTGGAGTTAGCGGGATGTAGGTCGTTCCCACTTGATAGCTGTAGTTGGTGGGAATTACCGCCGGCGCACTCGAGGATTGTGTTCCCGGTGTGATACCTTCGCTAAATGTCATGTTTAGCTTGATTTTTGCAACGTCAACTGCATATCGACAGTCAAGTCTAAGCGAGCTGATATAGTCCACAAGGTTGAATGAGTACACTCTTGGCGTGCCTGATACAAAAGCTTCATCGTGAAATATTGAGCCTGCCGAAGTGGGGTTTTGTGCGTCGTTGTCAATCATCTGCACTGCGTGGTGTGTTGTGAGACGGTAGGTTTGCGCGCTGTACTCTACTTCTGTTGGCTTGGTCGGCGTTTGGCTGTCAGTCAAGAAGTAATAGCCGTCGTTGCTGTAAACGTTGCGACGATAGTTTACGCTTGTAGAGTCATTGCCTGTAGTGGCAGAGAATGCGCTCTCTCCGTAAAATACCAACTTATTGTCAGCTTGAATTATCGGTGTTGCCGGTAATCCATCGGGTATAGATGTGCTGAATGTGTTGCCGGTCAGCGAGATACCGCCATATCCATACACTGCAACTTTGGTTGGGTCGTCAAATCCCCATTTTTTCAGCTGGTCATAGCTGATTTGTTGCATACCGGTGGTACTTACCTTGATTTTAATCCATTTACCGGATGCTAATGGCGTAGTTGTGCCATAATAGCTTGTTGATAAGGCTGCTGCATTGATTGTTGCCATTGCAGCCATTGCTATTGATAAAAATAAGCGGTATGTTAGCTTGTGCATTGTTTTTGTGTTGTATTTAGTTGTCACGTGTAGTTGTTATCTCTAGTCTTGTGTGTAATTGTGATGATATAATTTATTCAGCGACCCCATTACTTGACTCGGTAGGTCACGCAGTGGTTGCCGTTGATTGATGTTGTTATTTCAGTGTCAAGTGCCAGCGGTATTGTTACACCTGTGCGCATCGGTACAAGGATGTCGCCCATCTTGAGCGTACAGAAGTGGCTGACGTGTTCGATATATTCCTCGATGGCTGTCTCTTGGATGTTTATTTCCTTGCTTTCACCGTTGAGGCTTATTGTGAGGGGTGACGCGCCGAGCGGGAGTTCCACCCAGTCGCCCATTGAGAGCTTTCCATCAAAACTGCGTGTCAAGGCTGATGTGCCAAGGCAATCTTGTGTCCCGTCTTCGGGCCTTGCTTCTACTGCTACGGTTACAGCATCATAGTAACGATGAGCAAACTTTCGCTGTATGTTCTTGCCGAGTCGTGAGATGCGAAACGCTAAAATGGCTTCTCCAACCCATTTATCAGTAAAATCAGGTAGAAAAAGTGGTTTGTTCCCATATTTTACTGCTGAGTCAGGAATGAGATTGACTAATGCCGGTGAGGCGTTTTGCCAATTTCCAGTGTCTTGACGGTCGATTACTAAAACCTTCATTTATCTCAGTACCTCTGTTATTTTAGTGTGCCCAGGCGGTTGTACATTACTGCCAAGTGGGAGTATATTGATGTATTCTGAACGACGATGCCTTCTCTCACCTTGATGCGATAAGGCGTAAAATTCCACAGCGCTTTGATGCCGGCTTCTACCATGTGGTCAGCTACTGATTGTGCGCTGTCCACCGGCACTGCTACGACTCCGATTTCGGCTTTCAACTTAGCACGTAAAGTCTCAAGCTCGGAGATGTCGTAAATGTGGACTCCACTCATTGATTTCCCTACAATCTCGGGGTTGATGTCAAATCCGGCAACGATGTTCAGTCCATATCGCTGAAGACCTGAGTCTTGAATGAGTGCTCCACCGAGGCTGCCGACGCCCACCATGATGGCGTTGTGACTCTCTTTGAATCCTAAAAAGTCTTGGAGCTCATGTTCCAATGATGCCACCTCATATCCGATGCGGGTTTTGCCCTTGATGTTGAGGAATGATAAATCTTTGGCAATCTGTGATGAATCAACACTCAACTCTTTGGATATCTGAGTGGAAGAAACATATTCAACATCTTGTGCGCGAAGTAAACTCACATAGGCGAGATACCATGGCAACCTACGTAGCGTGGGCTCCGGTAAAAAATCTCGTGATATGGTGCGAACTTCTGACATTGGATACGTTAGTGATTAATTAGTTTCATGCAAAGTTAGTAATAATTAGTTATTTGAACAAAAAAATAACTGATTACCATTTACCATTGCATTTTGCGATTTTTGTTCCTTTTGTGCGGTACGTAATTTGCAGTAGGTGTTCTTATTGTGCAGTCACGGCCAATTTTTTGGATTTGGTCGTGTAGGTGGTACCGTCGGTGGTGATGCTTGCCCGATAAATGTAGATGCCTCTATTGACGCGACGTCCTGCCGTGTCACACAAATCCCAGGTTACAGGTATTGATGTGAACATATCGCTCAATCCTGTTGCCGAGCTTTGCCACAGCAAGTGGCCAAGGAGGTTGTAAACCGAAACAGTTACCGTGCACATTGCATCGGGGCGGTCGTGGCTGATGTAGAAGTTGGCTGTTGTGGATGCCGGGTTGGCATCGGTATAAACATCATAGATTGTGGGCGCAACGTCATTAGCTACAGTGAATTGGATGGTTTGTGACGCTGAATTGTTGGCAACGTCCCACACTCTCAGTCTCAATGTGTGCTCGCCGGCAGTAAGCTCTTCAAGCGGGTAATTGATTGTTCCCGATGCGCTTCCGTCGGTTGATGGCGTGTAGTATAGCGAAACGTCATTGTAGCTTGTTTTGCCGTCGAGAAGTAGCGTCATTTGGTGCCCGATTCCTGATGTTGAGAGGTTTATGCCCACGTTGTCGCTCACTTGTGCTATCAACATCGGTTCGGTGTTGACTTTGTCGCCTTCCTTGAAGTTTGAGTGATTCAAAACCATGCTTTCGATTGTGGGAGCAATGGTATCGGTGGGTGCGGTTTCGTCAATTCCGTATATGTAGAATTGGCGGTTAACGCCCACTGCTTCATCACTGTTTTCGGTTGAGTATGCGTAAAAGCTGATTGTTGCTTCTCTGAAGTTTTCGGCTGTTTCGGCAGGTAATGTGGCGTTGAGCGTGAATATGCCGTTCTTGACTTGCGCCGAACCGGTGTAGAGCTTGTCGCCCATTTCTTCAAAGGTGGTGCGCACATTGTCAGTGGCTTCACCTGTTGTCGTTGTGCTCTTTTCTGCGTCATAAATTGTCGCACTGACCACGCCGTTGAAGTTCTCCATCGTTTTCCCTTCAGTGTCTACGATGCGGCCTGCAAATGCTGTCGAACTGAGTGATTTTACTATCGCCGGATTGTCTTCGTCATCGAGAGTAGCGCCATTGATGGTTTGCAACTCGATATGATTAGACGGAGTTGTGAGCCTTAATGCGGGGTCACCCATAAGCACATATTGCAGACGGTTGGTGTTTGATGTGTGTTGGCCCACGCTGTTGAGGATGTTGTTCTTGGCGTTCTGATAAATCTCGCCGATTGTGCCTAGTCGACCGTCAGCATTACGAGTGGCTAGTTGCTTGGATATGGCGTTTGTCAAAAATCCGTTTTCTGTGATATAAACCGGGCGAGTTGCGCTGATGGCTGCGATAACACCTCCATAACGGTTGTGGAAGATAATTTCACCGCCGCTGGTCGTGTTGCTGTCATACCTCAAGAAGTCGCAGGTGGCTGCGTAGAGCATTGGGTATTGTCGCAGATACAAGTTGTTGAGGTCGTCATAGGTGAACTGTCCGTCGGCTGTCCAAGAAGTAGTGTTGGCGTGGCCCACAAAGTTCCACCACACAATGCCTTCATCGAGAAGTCGATACATACGAGAACGCGCTTCAGGCATGTTATTTCCGGTCATTTTGTATGCGTCGAGATAAATCTTGTCGATGATAAATGTTTGCTTGGGGTCGCTCAGGATGTTGGCGCAGAAGTCCTCGGTCTGTTTGAAGTGGACGCCTGTGGAGTATGTCGTTTTGTCTGAGTTGTAGAATGTTGTGAGGTCTCCGTTGTCGGCAAGAGCGAGAATGTGGTTTTTCCAGTTGCCCTTGGTTGATGACTTTATGTAAGATTCCAGTTTGTCAACGTCCGACTTAGCTTCACTCAAACTTCTCACGGGCATACGTCCGAGAGCAATGCTGATATTATCTATGCCTTTAGATTGTCCGCTGTTGTCCTCTAGCATGGCGATGGGGTCGTCGGAGCAATAGCTGTCGTTGTCATATAGACAGCTGGTGATGCTTCCGCCAATCCAGCATGGAATAGTTTTGTGCTTTAGTGCCTGTACACCGCTGGTTAAGTGGCGGTTATCGTAGGTCGTACGGCCCATGATTAGGGCATATTTCAGTACGTCACCCGATGCGTTCCCGCGGTCATACATCATCTTCAAGAAGCGTCGAATGGCGCCCACATCGGCGCATCCTGAGCCAAATTCGTTATAAACGTCAGTGATATTGACCACTTGAACCGACAAGCTGTCGTTGTCGCGGTGAAGTGTTGCAATGCGTTCGGCTTGGGATTTCCACTCGGGATAAGTGAAAATTACCATGTTGGCGGTTGACAACCCGTGAAGATTCTGATTTATAACGTTTTCCTCAAATGTGGGGGACGGTAATGACGCATTTTCATTCCATGCTACATATTGGCGCACTCCGGTGTAATCGTTTGTCCATGAGGCTGATGTGCCGTCGGCCTGCGTGTTTAATCTTATGATTGAGCGTGGCTCGGTAACGTCCCACACTCTTGTTGTCTCGCCTGCATTGCTGAGCTTGGCGCCTGTCGTGCGCAGTGAAAATGTCAAATAACCTGAGGTATTTAGCTTCAGTTGGCGAGTGTAGTTGATTGCGATATAATTTAGCCATGCCGATTGTACGGTCACGCTTGAAGAGTGTGCTACTGAGAGTGTTAAGTCGGTGCCACTCATGCTGAAAGTGTGGCGCGCACTTGTTATTGCCCCGTGACAGTGGCTGTCGTTGGCTGTCTCTGAAATATTATCTGTCGAATTGGTGGTAAGTGCTGTCCCATTGGCACTTATCGCAATGAGTGACGATGTCGTGTAAGTCTTTGCAAGGAAAGAAACTTCAGCGCGCACATCGGTATCCTCCACGCGGTCGGGAAGCGAAAATTTAAATTGGCGTGAGGGCGTGTACTTAAAGTCCTCACCAACAAGTAACCAACCGGTTTCGCCGGGAGATACGAGGTCTTGCTCGTGCTGGAGATAACACGTGAAGGTGGTGTTGGGGTCAGTGGCTCCGGCGCGGCCTGAAAGTTCTATCTCGCGTGCAGTTTCATCGCTCTCGGTGATGAAATAGTATCCTGCTGTGTCATAGTAGTTTGACAAGCTGGATGTGTATCCTGAATTGCTACTGTCGCTCCACACCTCGGGACCAACACCATAGAAGACAATGCCTCGTGACGTCGTTTCGTGCTGAATCAGTGGTAAATCGTCAATGTAGTTGGATTGAGAGAGCAGGTCGCTGAGAATTTTACCGCCATATCCGTGTATGCGCACTTTGGAGATGTCGTTAAAGCCCCATTTCTTTAGGTCGGCTGTTGTGATGAGGTAAACGCCTGACTCCGGCACACTTACTTTTACCCATTTTCCTGAAGCCAATACCGATGATTCGGCGTAGGTGGAAAGGTTGAAAGCGTTGGCAGTCAACCCGCCGGTAAATAGAACGGTTAAGAGTAGGAGTAATTTTATATGTAGTTGATTATAAATCTGTTTCATTAATTAATTCGCTTATAGTCGCATTTCGCTATGGTATTAACGGATTTTAATGCGGTTTTATTGTGTGTCCGTTACAAGATAAATTGCAAATCAGGATTGTGACGGTGTTCTTTGAGCCATAATAGCCATTTTTCGCGTGAACCGTTGAATGTATTCAGGTCCACTTTCCCTTCAATGCCGTCAACTTCGCTCAGGTGGCTGTGTTGCCAATAGTCCCAATGTGCGTCGAGTGGCGGATTGGAAAACGAGCACACCCAAATAGGCTCGTTCTTAAAGCGAAAGCGGATAAAACGGTTGTATCCGTTCTTGTTGGTGTAAATCATGGTTTGGTAGCCCATGTCGCTGAGCATGTCAACCATGGCGTGAATTTGTTTGACTATTTCTTCGGTGGAATAGTTGTCGGGGTTGCCCCATTCCTCAATGTCGATGACAATGGGGAGGTCAAGCTGCATGCCGTCAACAGCTGCCGCCACGTTTACGCCTTGGCGCCAACCTTCAACATCAAAACGGAAGAAGTGATATGCCCCTATTTTTAGCCCTGCAAGTCGTGCTGCTGTGTAGTTGCGGTTAAAAAGAGAGTCGCGAAAAGTCTCGCCTTCGCTGGCTTTCAACACCACAAAGTCGATGCTGTCAGCGGCAACGCGCTCAAAGTCAATAGCGCCGTTGTGGGCCGAAACATCAATACCGCGCACAGGATACCGACTGCGGTCTACGTCAATGTGGCTGGCTCGAGGGGCAAAATAGAACGTGTACAATCCCACGGCTATGGCGATAGCTGTGCCAATGATAATTACAAATCCTATTATTCGCGCTTTGTTCATGGTTACAAAGGTACAAAATATTTGTTATGGCTGACGTGATATTAAACGAAAAAAGAGCCTGTTGAGAATTAATCGACAAGCTCTTGAAACTGTCTTATCCGGATTTTAATTTAGTGGTCAAGCGAATGGGTAATCTTATGGTTGATGGCGCGGATGCGTTCTTCATCCATTTTGATGACTTTTCTATCGTAGGTCATGATGCCGTTGACCTCGTTTTCCACGTCGGTGGTTTGAGTGTAAACGGCGCCGGTAAAGCCTTTTACTATCAAGTCATAGAGCTGGTTCGCGTAATTTTCATATTCGTTGGTCACTTCTTCGGTCGTGTTATATTGCACATAGCCCCAATTTCGTGACGGTGACCATAGATGCCCTTCTATGGCGAGTCCTATACCGCCGTACTCGCCTAATACGTTGGCTCTTGTCGGGTCAAATAGATACATCGCCGGACCGGGGTAATTGTGCAAGTCCAAGATATCGCCTGTCTTGTAGAAGTTGCCGCCGCTAGCGGGATTCACAAGGCGGGAAGGGTCTTCAGCTTTGGTCCATTCTGCTATTTCGGAAGTCTTGAATTGTCCCCACGCTTCGTTAAATGGTATCCATGTGGATATGCAGGGGTAGGAGTATAGGCAATCTATAATTTCAGCCCACTCTTTGCGATAGGTGTTTTCGCTGTCTTGGCTGCGCACAAGTTCCTCACCGTTGAAATAGTTGTGATTTTGCCATTGTGGACTATTATCGCCCGATGGCATATCTTGCCACACGATAATGCCCACATGGTCGCAGTGAGAATACCATGTTGCGGGCTCAACCTTGATGTGCTTTCTAATCATGTTAAAGCCCCAGTCCTTAGTTTTGTCGATATCATAAATCATAGCCTCGTAAGACGGCGCTGTGTAAAGGCCATCGGGCCACCAACCTTGGTCTAACGGTCCAAATTGGAATATATCTTTGTTGTTGAGCTGCAGTCGGATAATGCCATCTTTGTCCTTTGCAGTTGAAAACTTGCGCATTGCAGCGTAGCTTTTTACGGTGTCAACGCATTTACCGTTGCTATAAAGCTTGACCTCCAAATCGTAGAGGTTTGGCGTGTCGGGACTCCAAAGTTTAAAGTCTGCCGGCATTGCTATGTCGAGGTTGTCCTTGCCCTTGGCTTGGGCAATGACTTTGCCACAGTCAAGAACTTTGACCTCAACAGATGCGTTGCGAGTGGCGGTCGCTGAGACGTCAACAGAGAGCTTTCCGTTGTCAATGTCAGGTAGGATGTGGAGCTTGGTGATGTGCGCGCTGTTGACCGGTTCGAGCCACACCGTTTGCCAAATTCCTGTTACCGGAGTGTACCAAATGCCGCCGGGCGTTGAAACTTGTTTGCCGCGCGGTTGGTAACCTTGGTCTGTTGGGTCCCACACACGCACTGTCAGTTCGTTGTCGCCTTTGTGATTTAGCGCTCCGGTTATGTTCATCGAGAAAGGCGTGTAACCGCCTGTGTGACTGCCCACCAGCTTGCCGTTGACCCACACATCGCAAGCCCAATCCACTGCACCAAAGTTGAGCAATACATTGTTGTCGCCCCATTCGGTAGGCACTTTAAACGAACGGTTATACCATAGCTCGTTTTCCGGTCCCACGCGTTTTTCTACGCCTGATAGTGCTGATTCAGCTGCAAACGGTACAAGGATTTTGCCGTCATAGACAGTTGGTGTTGATTCGCCCGCGTGGCGTATTGAGTAATTCCATTGGCCGTTGAGGTTCATCCATTGGTTACGTTCCATTATCGGTCGCGGATATTGATTCCACACGTTTTCGGCATCTATGTTTTCGCCCCACGAGGTCATGATGTGGCCTTCGGCGTGAGCGCTGAAGAGTGCAAAGATAGTCACTAAGGTTAGAATTATTCGTTTTTTCATGATTACGTTTGTTGGTAAAACTTTCAGACATCACAAATGTACAAATTTTTCTTCAGCATTGCGCCCAATAATAGCAACAAAAAAAGAGCCCGTCGAAAAAATCGACGAGCTCTTGAAAGTTGTCTTACCAGGATTCGAACCTAGACAGGCAGAACCAAAAACTGCAGTGCT
>CAYTFG010000024.1:0-21195 GCA_964436925.1 uncultured Bacteroides sp.
CATTACGCGAGATTAACAAGCTAATACCCAAACGAGTAAGGAGAAAAGAAAAATGATAGAATCACTCGACGTTATATTATGGGGCACTAAAGTTGGAAAACTTGTGTCAACACATGCCGGTTATAACACGCAAATCTGTTTCTATTTTGATGCCGATTTTGTCAAGCGTGGCTATGATATAGCTCCATTGCGTGCGCCTTTATCAGGCCCTGTCGCACAGCGTGGGCTACCTGTTTATCCCGAAAAGGATAAGCTCTTTGGTGGATTGCCATCATTTATAGCTGATTCCATGCCCGACCATTGGGGCAATATTGTGCTACGTGAATGGGCTAAGGAACATCATATTCATGCTAAAGATTTGTCTCCGTTAGATAGGTTGGCATATATTGGTCGCCGCGGGATGGGCGCTTTGGAATTTGTACCGCCAACCGCCGCCGATTTAGAACTACCTTTTAAAATTGAGGTCTCTGAGTTGTCTGTTTTGGCGCAAAAGGTCCTTGCTGAAGCTAAAGGATTCCATGCGGTATTGAATAGAGATTTTGCTATCGAAAGCTTGTTCAAGGTTGGGACTTCGGCAGGAGGTCGTAGGCCAAAAGCTGTTGTGAACGTAGATTTATCGACGGGAGAGTGTAGCTCAGGTCAAGTAGCTGAGATTCAACCGGGCTCTGTCGCAATGATAATAAAATTTGACGAACACGGCGCTATCCCCACAACAAACATTGAATATAGCTATTACCTGATGGCTCTGGAAGCCGGAATGAATATGATGCCTAGTCGGTTGCTCCAATGTAATGGAGAGACACATTTTCTCACAGATAGATTTGATAGGGTGGGCGGACAAAAAATTCATGTACAGACGCTCGCTGCTATGAATCCATTGGCCGACTCTTATGAGGACTTACTAAACGTGGCAACGATGATTGGCGTTACACCATGTGAGATGCAACAGCTATTTCGTCAGATGGTGATGAACGTGCTTGGTGGAAATATTGATGACCACACTAAGAATTTTAGCTTTATGATGGCCAAAGATGGTATTTGGCACGTAGCGCCGGCCTATGACTACACATTCGCTGTTGATACCGATGCCCCCTCATATATCAATCGCCATAGCATCGCAATTAATGGAAGTCGCCAACAAATAACCATGGATGATTTGTTGGCAGTGGCCACTAGATTTAACATCAAAGGAGCTACTGCCGTAATAGCAAAATCCAAGGAAACAGTTGCAAATTATCGCAAGTTTGCCATTGATGCAGGCGTACCCGAGCCATGGATTGTAAAGATAGAACAAGAGATTGCCACACGCTTGGCCTCGCTCTGATTTTCCACCACCTGATTTTTCTTATATCCTCAGTGAGAACCGTCGGGTTGTTAATCAACGCCCGACGACGCTCTCCGTTGGTTAGGAGAGCGTGGGGTCGGTAGGCGTTGATGATGTCATCCAGCGACGCACGGCCATGATGCGCGGTAGAAAACGCGTGATGGTTGTGCGGTAATTGGAAATGAGGACGATGAGTATCATTGCTATCCCAACAAATATAGCAGCGCCGTAAGCGTCTTTTATGGCCATGAGAAGCCCTTGGTGGGCGTAGATGTTCATGGTCACATCGGAGACTGTTGAGGGCGTGATACTTTCTGATGCTATCATGTAATCCTTGGCGGCTGTGATGGCAAAGACTCTTGAGGCGAGTGCCGTACCAATTGACGAGCCAAAGCCGCATCTGACAAATCCCATGATTGTGATGGTCATGAAGAAGTGTATGAACGGGATGCTCTGGGAGAGGTAATAGGTGGCAATGGTGTCCATCATGACCTCCGCTACACCGAAGGCAAAAATGCCGAAGTAAAGCATCTCTTTGGCTGTCTGGTCGTAGCATAAAAAGTACATGGAGACAAGGTAATAGGTGGCAAAGAAAAAGTTCAGATAGAGGAACTTTTTGATGCTCCAGCGCCAACGCACAAGGATGAAGTAGGACAGTATGCAGCCCATGATGTCGCCCGCGAGCTGTGGAAAACATAGTGAGGCTGTGTTGAGGATGTCGTAGTTGAGAACCCCATTGATAAAGATGGGCTGAAGCACGTGTACGGCACCTGAAATGATAGCCATGCCCATGAGCAGGATGAGAACTTTCCACACTTGGGGGTAGGTGAACGCTTTGAGTGCGATAAACGGTTCTTTCTTGTATCGACTGTAGATGAGCGTAGCTGCCAGCAGAACGATAAACAGCCATGTGGCGCGCCACGTCTCAATGCCGTCCCACCAGTCGTAGTGCTCCCCGAATGTGAATATCCATGTGCCTGTGCAACATAGGAGTATCCATAGCGTTTGACCTATCCAATCTATACCTTTGAGCGGGATGTATGGCCCTGAGCGGTGGTCATGTTTCATGCCGAAGTAGACGATAGAGTCCACACCTATCATCAAGATAATTGTCACCATGTGCATCAATCGCCAGCTGAAATAATAGGTCACGTAGGATGTTATCCAAATAGTGATTTGAACCGAACCGCTCACGATGAGGTAGATGATGGGTAGGAATACGGCAAATTTGCGCGTTGGAGTGAAGTTGAGCTGAACTGTGCTCATACATCCAAACATTCCCAGCATCTTGAAATAGCCTGCGACCAAGCAAATTACCCACAAAAACACCGGCGATGTGTTGTAGAAGGCGCAAATGTTGCAGATGATGATAATGATGGATGAGACGAAGAAGAGTTGTCGCGTGTATAGCCCAAATTTCAAGCGAAATAGTATGGGGAAAATAATGTTGAGGCCTATGAGCGAGACATAGTTGGCCATTGTGAAGTCTTCGCTCAAAAACGTGGTCTCGCCCACCATCTGTGAGACGGCGCCGAGGTAGACACCGTTGGAAATTTGGTAGCAGATAGCGATGAGAATAATGCTCCAGAAGCGCATGCGGTGGGGCACGCGTTTCTCAAACATGAGCAATTGCCGGATAACATTTACCGGCGGCATCTTTGGAAAAGCCATCAGCGTTGCACTTTACATTCCACATTTAGGCCTGCGCGTAGGCGTTTCATCTGCGCAGAGTCGTTGTCGTTGCTGAAGCGTATCTTCACCGGCACTCGTTGCTCAACCTTCACAAAGTTGCCCGTTGCGTTGTCGGCTTGGATGGCTGAGTATTGGGCACCTGTGGCTTTTGACATGGCTTGAATGGTGCCTTTAAACTTGGCGTGAGGAATGGCGTCAACGGTGATTGCAACTTCATCGCCCACGCTCATGCGCGAGGTTTGAGTCTCCTTGTAGTTGGCAATTACCCATATATCGCTTTCATCAACGATTGAAAGAAGTGTTTGTCCGGGTTGAACAAGTTGCCCGGGTTGAAGCTCTTTCTTAGACGTGCAACCGTCGCATGGAGCGGTGATGACAGTGTAGGAGAGGTTGAGTTTTGCCAGATCAATGGCTGCTTGCGCGGCGAGGATAGAAGCATCGCTCTGTCCCAAACGTGTCTTTTGTTCTTGACCGGTGAGGGCGGTAGAACGTTTTTGGCGTACAAGTGTTTCATATTTTGCCTTAAGAGCTTCGTAGTTGGTTGCCACTGCATCATATTGTTGCTGAGTGACAGCTTCTTGAGCTAGGAGTGAACTGTAGCGGTCGTAGTCGCGTTTGGCGTTATCTAGCAGCGCTTTCACCTCGGCAAGTGAGGCGTCAGAGACGGTTAAATTGTTGTTGATGGTTGATATTGTAGAAGTTACCACGTCTTTACCTGACGTCATGTTTTGCAAGTCAGCTTCGGCTTGAGCTAGGCGCAGACGAAACTCGGCATCTTCGATGATGATGAGCGTATCGCCCTGATGCACAGTGGTATAGTCGTTGTAGCGTATCTCTTTAATAAATCCTTGCACACGGCTGATAACGGGCACGATTTGACATTGTGTGCGGGCGTTATCGGTGAATGTTGAGGAGGTGAATCCAAAGAATTTGGTGGCGGTCCATACCAGACCGAGTGCTATAAGTGCCAATACGCCAATATTTTGCAGTAATCGGCGAGTTTTTTGTTTCATAAGGTTCCTGAGTTATATTTGAGTTGGTAATAGTAATAAATGATGTTGACGCGGGCGTTTACTAGTCTCACTTCTGCGTCAAGTTTGGCTGTAGACGCGTCGAGCATATCGGTGAGAAGCGCCAACTGATTGTTGTAGCGGTTCTCAACAATGCGATAGTTTTCGGTTGCCAGTTCAACGTTCTTTTCCTCGGTTTCGAGCATTTTGAAGGCCTGGGTGAATTGAGTGTAGGTATCATCAATTGTGCGGTCGAGGTGCTCCACTAGTGCGTCGCGATTAGCGTTGATTTGTTCTAGCTCAAGGATATTTTTTCGCATGGACTTGGATGTCTTAAACAGCGATGAAACGTTGTAACTAAGGCTCACGCCAAAGTACCAATAATTGTAATTGTTGTTCAGCGGTGGAATTTCAAAGGTCAGCGGACCGTTGAAACTGTCGCCCGCAACAAGTCCTATGTGCGGAAGTTTTTCAGCCTTCAATAGCTTGTTTTGTAGGCCGTTAAGTTCTTGCTGCTTGTCAAGTAGCTTGAGTGATGGCGAGTTACTCAGTGATGTGTTGAGCCATGAGCTTTGAGACTCCACAATGGGCAGTGAATCAATCTCTTGACTTATGCTCGGAAGCACTGTCGTTTCTTCTCCCAGTCCAAGCATGAGGCATAAATCGTGGTTGAGCACTGACAATCGGTTGTTGATGCTCAGACGGTCGTAGTTCAGCGTTGAAAGTCTTAGCTCATAACGTGTTATGTCGTTTTTTAGCACCACACCCTCGTTGTAACGTGAACGCATCTCGTTGAGTAGGCGTGAGGTCGTGGCAATATTCTCGTCATAGACGTTGAGCAGATTGCGTGCCTTGAATAGCTCGAGGTAGCACGCAATGGCTTGTATGCTAATGTTTTGACGTGTGATGTCCAATTGGGTGAGCGACATCGAGTTTTGCACTTGCGCTATGTTTATACCTGCGTTTATCGCACCGCCCTGATAGACGGGCTGATAAACGGTAACAGCTGCTGAATTGCCGAAGTGCGGTGTTGGGGCGCGCATGACGTTGGTAAAGTCACGGTCCATGATTGTGGCATCGCCCAAGTAGCTGAAGCTCAGCGATGCGTCAATTGCGGGTAGTTTGGCGGTGTTGGCAACTTTTATCGCTTGAGCTGATACGTCAACCGCGCGGCGGGATGTTGCCACATCTTTGTTGTTATTTTCCACGAGTTCAAGTACTTGGTCGATGTTTAAGGTGATTGATGTAGGCTCGGCACTATAAGCACTCGTGCACAGCGACGCAAGAAGCATCGCCATGTAAAATGATTTCTTGTTCATTAAGGCGTAAGAATAAAAGTAAAGGGTAAAGGGTTATCGGCCATCACCTTGTGGCTAATGGCAATGTGTGGTAATTAAGGGTACTAAAAAAGTACGTTCCAAAAGGGGATAGACCGTTGTTGTGACGTGTACTTTGACACTGATAACTGTGGGTTAGGGTATTGATTTACTGTATATTCATTCATTGGTGTGTGTTGAGACTTAAGCCTCATTGAACAAAAGTAATGAATTTTTTTGAATTATAGGCACCATGGTATGCCGATATTTAACAAAATTTCACCACTAAAGGGCGTATCTTTGTGATACAAACTTAAAACAAAAATATAACCAATGAATTTTATACCAAAATTATCAGTAACAGCTCTATTTCTTGCATCCTTAGGACAGGCTCATGGCGGAAATCAGTTAGTTGTTGACTTGGCGCAAAGGGGAAACGATATCAATCCCGATATGTATGGTATTTTCTTTGAGGAGATTAACCATTCGGGTGATGGCGGTTTGTATGCCGAGTTAATCCAAAATCGCGGCTTTGAGGAACAAGTTGCTCCCTCGGGCTTTACCCTCAATTCGGCCAAAACTCAAGTTACAACATCAACGTTTACCAATTATTGGGACCTCACCTCGCGTAGCAACACCTTTGATTGGGACTACGCCTCTAAAAAAATGACCGGATGGAAGGTCTCAAACTCAGGCTGTAGCGTAAGTTATGACGTTGAGACGCCCGCGACTCCGTTGCATGAGAATACTCCTAACGCCATGAAGCTCGTGGTGAGCTCTTCCACGGCTTCGGGCAATGTCAAACTCATAAACTCCGGCTATTGGGGCATAAATGTCGAAAAAGACGGCAAGTACAACTTGCGTTTCTACATGATGACCTCCAATTATTCCGGTAAAGTTACTGCCTCAATCCTCAGTGCTGACCTCAGCGAAACGTTGTCGACCACAACATTCACCGCCAAGACAACGGGCGCGTGGACTGAATATACCGCCGAAATGACTGCTTCCAAAACTGCCAAAGATGCGTGCTTTGCGCTCTCATTCTCAGGCAACGGAACCATTTATGTGGACTATGTGTCACTATTCCCTCAAGATACTTATAATGGCCGCGAAAACGGTTTGCGACGCGACTTGGCGCAGTTCGTCTTGGACCTCAACCCCAAGTTTATGCGTTGGCCGGGTGGTTGCATTGTCGAGGGTAAGATGCTTGACAACCGTGTGAAGTGGAAAGAAACCATTGGCGACCCTATGACTCGCCGTGGCGAATATGACCTATGGGGCTATCGTTGTACTTGGGGCCTCGGTTACCACGAAATTCTGCAATTTTGCGAAGATGCAGGCATGGACTGCATGTTTGTGGGCAACGTCGGTATGTCTTGTTCATGGGCAGGCGGTGGTGACTATGTGAGCGGTGACGCTGTGGAGCCGTTCTACCAAGACATAAAGGATGCCATTGAATATGCCATTGGCGACCCCGCCACCAACGAGTGGGCGGCCAAACGCGCAGCTGCAGGTCACCCCAAAGCATTTCCTTTGAAATATGTGGAGATTGGTAACGAAAACGGCACGCAACGCTATGTCGATAATTTCAACTACGTGTTTGCCAAGCTCAAAAAAGAATATCCCCAATTGATTTTTATCAACAACCTGGGGCTTAACGATGGCTTACTATCGCAAGTGACCACCGATATGATTGACCCTCACTGGTATATGGGTACTGATTATTTCTTCAATAACCGCAACATCTTCAACGACATTGAACGAGGTAAATACACCGTCTATGTGGGCGAATATGCTTGTAATCAGAACGTCGGTGATGGTAACATCGAGTCGGCACTAGCCGAAGCTGTGTTCATGATGGGCATGGAAGAAAATTCTGATTTGGTGAAAATGGCCTCTTACGCCCCGCTCATTGAGAATCCAAACGCTCGCAACTGGACCGGCAACCTCATTTGGCAACGCTCGGGCGAAGTCTTTGGCCGTGCCTCTTATTACGTGCAGAAACTTTTCGGTACCAACGTTCCTGATTATAACGTGGCGTCTACGCTCGTCAGTGACGTTGCACAAGCGCCTTACCGCGGTCGTATAGGCCTCGGTACTTGGCAAACAGCAGCTTCATTCCGCAATTTCAAGGTCTCTGATGCTGACGGCAAGACTGTCTATTATACCGGCGATTTTACCGATGATATCAACGCTTGGACACCAAATGGCAATGGCTCTTGGAGCGTCAGCGATGGCATTTACAAGCAGTCCAACAGCTCGGCAAATGCTTGTATTTCGTTCATGAACGGATGGAGCTATGGCGACTGCACCATCGAAGTGGAAGCCATGAAAACAGCCGGCTCTGAAGGTTTCCTCATCAACTTCGGCACCGATGAAGACGGCACCACCCATTATTACCAAATGAATATTGGCGGTTGGGGCAATACTGCTGTCGCCCTCGAAGACGTCACCAATGCTGCCGGTACCGTAATCTCCGACAAAGTAGCCTATAAAGTTGTCAATAACAGCTGGTACGCCATTAAAGTCGTTATATCAAGTGGTGTAGTTACTTGCTATATCAACGGTACCAAGGTTCTTAGCCACAACATGAATACTAACTATTACGGCCGTCTCACATCCCTCGCAGGCTACGATGCTACAACAGGCGAAGCGATTGTGAAGGTTGTCAACGCTACCGACAAGGCTGTCACCACCGATGTCGTGCTCAATGCTACCGACATTGCTAAGTCAGGCAAAGTCTTCACGCTCTCAGCTTCGTCACCCATTGACGAAAACCAATTTGAGTATCCTGAATACATCTCTCCGGTTGAAACCACTTGCAACAAATTTGCTGACAAATTCAGCTATACCTTTGAACCGTACTCTCTTACGCTCATGAGAGTAAAAGCAACGCCCGCAACGACTGCTATCTCCTTGCCTTCTATGACATTCGACAGCGAGCCAAGAAAGTTGGAAGTAAAAGAAGAAACTGCCGAATACTACGCCAAAACGCTCCTCAATCGTCTCATCAGCGAGGCTCAAAGCATGGCAATTAAAGGCGTGAATGGTGTTGAAGCCCTCACTTCGGCTATCAACAACGCTATCCTTGTGCGCGATAATCTTTCGTCTACAACAGCCCAAAAGCAGACTCAGGCCAAAACACTGCGCACTGCGATGAACACTTATTGCCGTAAACAAGTAATTTCAGCCAACGAATATACCGAGCGCATCACCAATCCGCGCGTAAACGGCATTACCGGTTGGTTTGGCACCGCTTTGACTGCGACCAGCTCGACAGCGACCGAATACTACAACAAGGCTTTCAACCTCACACAGACCGTTGAAAACCTCCCTAACGGCTACTATATGCTCTACGCTCAAGCATTCTATCGCCACGGCGGTCATCAAGCAGCTTACAGTGAATACAACAACATGATGGAATCCATGCTCGCAAGTCTATCGGCAAACAACGTAACTGTGGCCATAAAGTCTCTCTTTGATGAGTCTTTCTCTCAATGGTGGGACGGTCGCCCCGATTCGCTCGACCAAGCCGGAGAAGCTTTTGCTACTTCTTCATCAACCTATGACAACTACGTTATTGCGCAAGTTGTCGATGGCAAGCTCACCATTAAGCTCTCAAAACTTGATACGGCTGATGCCGATTGGTGTGCTTTTACCAATGTGCGCCTATTCTCGCTCCCTACTGCCGTTAGTGCCATCACCGACGTGAACGAGGATACCACGCCAGGCGCTGCACGCTACTATGACCTCCAAGGACGTCAAATACTTCATCCCGCCGCCGGCAACATCTACATCAAGCAGACCTCAGGTTCTGCCACCAAGCAAGCCATGTAACATCCGGCTAGTGTCGTATCGCTAAAAAACATTGTATTTGCAGATTGCCTCCCGGATATAATTGGACAGTACGACAATCCGAAATCATATATTAGCAGTCACGAGCCTGAGAGATCAGGCTCGTGTTGCGTAACATCATATATATAAATTTTTTTTGTTATTATGTTTTGCTATTAAAATTAATAGCATTATATTTGCAGAAACATCTGTAAAATATACATTATCTATAATGAAATATAACGAATTACATCGTCTGCTGCGTAAAGCCGGATGCTATGACACCGGTGCGCAGATGGCCGGTCATCCTAAATGGTACAGCCCGATAACAAAAAGATATTTTGCTACTTCAAATCACCAATCAGCAGAAGTGGCTCCGAGAACATTGAAAAATATCAAAATTGTTTCAGGTGTAAAGTTTTAATAATAGAGGTACTCATCCTCTAAGTTATTTTATTTGTTTGAATCTAAAGCTATATATAATATGAAGAAAGTAAAAGTCTTAATCGAACGAGCTAAAGATGGTTCATATAGCGCATTCATGAATGATGTAATGCAACTTCCGTATGGTCTTATTGGTGTTGGCGCAACAGTGCAAGACGCTATTGACGATTGGAATAATTGCTATCAAGAAATGAAGGCGCTTCATGAGTCAAAGAATGAGCCATTTACTGAAGCCGAATTTACATTTGCCTATGATGTCCCCTCATTTTTACTCTATTATGCCGGTAAGATTACCTATGCAGGGCTATCTAAATTGACCGGCGTATCTGCTGCGCAACTTTCACAATATGCCAATGGTTACCGTAACCCATCGCCAAAGACTACCGCGAAAATTCAAGCTGCACTCAACTCCTTTGGCGCTGAATTGAGCCAACTGCAATTAGTCTAATCATTCCCATCTAATCACAAAAAAAGCATCTCATCCAACGATTGTCGAATGAGATGCTTTTTGTCTGTCGGGGTGAGAAGACTCGAACTTCCGACCTCCACGTCCCGAACGTGGCGCGCTGCCAACTGTGCTACACCCCGAGCTACTTCTTGTTAGCGTCGACAAAGTTAAGGCTTTTCTGCGAGATATGAAAGTAAAAAGCAATTTTTTAGTCCTCTTTTGTGCCTTTTTGATGCAAAAAATAAGGCTTGCTCCTTGTTGAACAAGCCTTATCATCGATATATCGCGAAATGATATTTATGGTTTAGTCATTGTGACGGGGTCCACGATCGTTGTTATTGTTGTTGCGGCGTGGTCCACGGTCATTGTTATTGCGACGAGGTCCGCGGTCGTTGTTGTTGCCGTTTGAGCCTTCGCGACGTGGTGCACGAGGTGCACGTTGGGGTTCAACATAACCTTCGGGCTTGGGAAGAAGCGCACGCATTGACAAGCGGTATTTACCGGTCTTCTTGTCGATTTCGATGAGCTTAACTTCTACCTTGTCACCTTCTTTGAGGCCTGATGCTTCCATGTCGTTGAGACGTTCCCATGCAATTTCTGAGATGTGGAGAAGACCGTCGCGGTTTGGCATGAATTCAACGAATGCGCCGAAGTCCATGATTGAGCGAACTGTTCCGCTGTAAGTCTTACCTTCTTCAGGAAGTTCAACGATGGCGTTAATCATTTCCATAGCCTTGTCGATTGCTTGCTTGTTAGCTGCTGCAACTTCAATGTAACCGCCTTCTTCAACTTCTTCAATTGATACGGTTGCACCGCTGGCTTCTTGGATGCCTTGGATTACTTTTCCGCCCGGGCCAATTACTGCACCGATGAGTTCCTTAGGAATTGTAAGGGTAACGATGCGTGGTACGTGAGGCTTGAAGTCTTCACGTGGTGCCGGGATTGTTTGATTGATGATATTGAGGATGTGGAGACGACCTTCGCGAGCTTGCATAAGTGCTTTCTCGAGAATTTCATATGAAAGACCGTCACACTTGATATCCATTTGTGTTGCGGTGATACCGTCAACTGTACCTGTTACCTTGAAGTCCATATCGCCTAGGTGGTCTTCGTCACCAAGGATATCGCTGAGGATTGCATATTTTGGACTTTCTGTGTCGGTGATTAGACCCATTGCGATACCGCTGACAGGTTTCTTCATCTTAACACCTGCGTCAAGTAGTGCAAGTGTACCGGCACATACTGTTGCCATTGATGATGAACCGTTACTTTCGAGGATATCACTAACTACGCGGCATACGTAGGGGAAATCATCCGGCAACATACGCTTGAGGGCGCGGTGTGCCAAGTTTCCGTGACCGATTTCACGACGTCCAACACCACGTGATGCTTTAGCTTCACCTGTTGAGAAGGGAGGGAAGTTATAGTGGAGGAGGAAGCGTTCGCGACCTTGGTTGAGCACGTCGTCGAGAATCTTCTCGTCGAGCTTGGTACCGAGGGTTACGGTTGACAATGATTGTGTCTCACCACGTGTGAAGATTGCACTTCCGTGAGGTCCCGGCAAGTAATCTACTTCACACCAGATAGGACGTATTTCTGTTGTCTTACGACCATCTAGACGGATACCTTCGTCGAGGATACAACGACGAACGGCTTCTTTTTCTACGTCGTGATAGTAGCGTTTTACAAGCGGAGCTTTTTCTTCTTGTTCTTCTTCGGGGAGAGCATCGATATATTCTTGGCAAATAGCATCGAAGCTGTCTTGACGCCAGTGCTTATCGGCTGAGCCTGCTTTTGCTATTGCATAAGCTTTATCGTAGCATTTTTCGTGAACATCCTTGCGAAGGTCTTCATCGTTTACTTCGTGGCAATATTCACGTTTTACGGTTGAACCAACTGCTTCTGCAAGTTCTTTTTGTACGAGGCATTGTGCTTTGATGGCTTCGTGAGCTGCCTTGAGTGCGTTGAGAAGTTCAAGTTCTGATACTTCGTTCATTTCGCCTTCCACCATCATGATGTTATCGTAGGTTGCGCCTACCATAAGTTCCATGTCGGCCTTTTCGAGTTGCTCAAATGTTGGGTTGATTACAAATTCGCCATCTATACGTGCTACACGCACTTCTGAGATTGGTCCATTGAATGGGATATCGCTAACTGCGATTGCTGCTGATGCTGCTAGTCCGGCTAGTGCATCCGGCATGTCTACACCATCGCTTGAATACATTGTGATGTTTACAAATGTGTCAGCATGGTAGTTTTCGGGGAAGAGAGGACGCAAAACGCGGTCTACTAGACGTGCTGTCAAGATTTCATAGTCTGTTGCACGACCTTCACGTTTTAGAAAACCTCCGGGGAAACGGCCGGCGGCTGAAAATTTCTCTTTGTACTCTACTTGAAGGGGCATGAAATCTACACCTTCGCCGGCTTCTTTGGCCGAACATACAGTGGCAAGCAACATTGTGTTGCCCATGCGCACTTCTACCGCTCCATCAGCTTGCTTGGCAAGTTTCCCGGTCTCGATTGTTATTACTCGACCGTCAGCGAGCTCGATGGTTTTTTTGATTGGATTTACCATAAATATCTTTGTTGTTTCGTCATAAAATCGTGCAAAGTTACTAAATCTTTGTGATATTATCGTAACAAAAAGACTTTATTTATTGTCCGAAATGTGCTTTTTCTTGGCGAAATATCTTTTTTCCTCCAAAAATCCCTCAAAATGGGCTAAATCTTTGATGCAATGTACAATCCGAGTGCCGTCGACGTGATGCCCACGATAACTGACGCCAAAACATAAATGATGGCTGCCGGCAGTTGATTATTATCAAGATATTTGATTGTGTCAAGGGCAAATGAACTGAAGGTCGTGAAGCCTCCGCAGAAACCTGTTACCAGCAGAAGATTGTAAATGCTCTTGGTGTCGGATGGTACCGACGCGTTGAGCAGCCATCCAGCCAATAGACCGATAATGAAGCATCCAAGGGTATTTACAAGCCATGTGGACGTTGCCACCCACGGTCCTGTGAGTTTTACCGCCAGCGACACCAAGTAACGGCACACAGCGCCTAACGCACCGCCAAATGCCACTAAAAGAATGTTGTAGATAATCATATTCATTTTTCGTTTTATATGTGTTGCTGAATAACAGCGTAATGAGTGCTATGGTTCAATGACGCGCGGTGGAACATCGGGCGTGAATTGGGAGAGTATGCGCCAATTTTGCGGATATAGATTGTTGGCTCGGTTGCCCAAATTCTTCACAAAACCAAGTGGATGTGCATTATAACGAAGTAGCACATATCCTCGCGGAGTCCCCTCGGGAAGTGATATTGCTTCGCGTCGCAGGTATGATATTGCAGTGGGGTAATCAACATCTATAGCCGGGAATGTGCTGTCATTCAACGCTGTGGATAGCGCTAGTCCTTGCGCAGGTATCAAGTTTTTGCCCTTTATTGTCCCGATTTCCACGCCATAGCTCACCACGTCAAGCGTGCCAAGCAATTGCTCAACTTCTGCCTTGATGTCGGTAGGGTAGGCGTTTACACTTGAGTCGGCATTTACTCTCACGGTAAAATCTCCGCTAATCCATGATTGGGCTTCGCGAGGTGGCGCTTGCAGCTTAACTTTTTCGGGCTTATAGCGACGAGCGTTAGCCTCTGACGTTTTGCGTATGACTGCCACAAATAGCCCTTCGCCATCAACGTGGTGTGGCATGAAGCGATAGCAATGATGTGGCGTGTCTATGCCATTATCGACATCAAGATTCATGTCTACGCTTTCTCCGCCAAGACTGTTCACGATATAGTCAACCATCTCCTCATTCTCAATGCGGTTAAACGTGCATGTGCTGTAGATGAGGTAGCCGCCGGTGCGCAGTGAGCCCCACAAGTTGTCTACTATCATGCGTTGGCGCTGAGCACACTCTTCAACTAGTGCCGGCGACCATTGTGCCACTGCTTCGGCATCCTTTCTCATCATCCCTTCGCCTGAGCAGGGAACATCTGTGGCTATGATGTCAAAAAATGCCGGTAGCTTTGTGTAGCGGGCTGTGTCTCCACGTGTCACCACTGTGCGTGGATAACCCCATTTCATCACGTTCTCGGCAAGAATAGCTGCGCGTTGGGGCACATACTCATTTGCCACGACCAGCGAGCCTGTTGGCAACGCATCAATTGCTGCTGTGGTCTTTCCTCCGGGAGCTGCACAAGCATCGAGATAGCGCACCGCAACTCCGTCACCGGTGAGTTTTGCCACTATCGTACCCACAATCATAGATGACGCATCTTGTACGTAATAAAGCCCTTGGTGCATCGCCGGGTCAAATGTGAATTGCTCGCGTTCGGCAAGGTAAAATCCTGCATCATGCCAGGGCACTCGGCGCGCTCCTTCGGGCGCTGTTATGCCCTTCAATCGGTTGGGCCTCACCGATACCGATGGCGCTGTGTTGGCTAGCGTGTCACACAATCCGTTGAGCACTTCTGCGTTCAACTTCGTGATGTATTCTATGAATTTATCAGGCAACTCCATGATTCTGTTCTTGTTTTGTTTCCACAAATGTACTAAATAATCCCCAAGTCAGCAAAATTCGGCTTTTCCCATCGCACTTTCTGTCGTAATCATTAAAACTTATTAATTATTTGCCGTTATGCTTCCAATTTGTAACATAACTTTGCGAAATATTGCTTTTCTGTTGTGATTTTTATTCAAAATAAGTAAATTTGTGCTACTGTGAATTGTCCCTTACCGATTGACTTCATTTGACCTCAATCCATCCCGTCTATTCCATTTCTTTTGCCTTGACGCCTTGAATATACCTTTTATCATCCGCCTGGGCTGTACTTTAAATTAATTGTAACACGCAATAATTTCTTATTCTAAATATTTTAATATGGTAAAATCTAATTACTTGGCTACTGCTTGTGCCGGTTTTTTGCTTTTATCTGTCAGCGCCCATGGCGAGGAAAGCTTCATGAAGCAACTCACCCAAAAGCCTGCATCAGTCGAGGCTAATAACCTGCAACAAGCCGATTGGCAATCAGCTCCGCAGATATCCATTTGTGATGTCTCCGAGGCTCGTTCAGCCATTTCACTTCAGCCCGTCACGTCTCATCGTGCTAAGCCGTCTCGCGTCGCTTCAGTTGCATCGCTTGCCGGCAGCTGGGTCCACTCCTATGAAGGACAGCTTTCTTACTATCCCAATAGTGGTTGCGCTGTCGCTATTTCTCAAGTCGCAAACACCGACTCGGTTTTAATCACCAACTTCTTTGGCTCGGGTGTCACCATAAAGGCCAAAGTCGATGTCGCTTCTTCGACAATCTCCATCCCTCCTCAAAAACTCTTTGACCATGCGACATACGGCGAAGTCGACATCGCGCCTATCGCCTCCGATGCCACCGCCGAGTGGACCACCGATTTGGTCGGTACTATCTCTGACAATGAAATCTACTTCTCTCACGATTGGGGTGTTTTCATCGCCGGAACAAATGCCAATTACAAGCGCGGTACTATTGCCGGTATCTATGGCAACACTATCTTTAAACGTGCTAATGGTACCATGTCAAGCGTGGGCAAATCATCATCAGGTGACGTGAATTTCAACTTCGCAATTTACGCCGAGCAAACTTCTGAAAACATCTTGACAATCAAGAACTTCCAGAATTACGGCCAAACGGTTGAAATTACCCTCAATCTAAACCGCAGTGCTACAATCCCTTACCAAGAAGCACGTTACAATACTTCAGGTACATGGTACACTGTCGGTAACCTCACGTTCTCTGACTCAGGTAACCTCTCTAGTTATACCTATGACATCACTACCGATGTCGCTACTGATAACCGCTCAATCAAGTGGTCCAATTGGTCTATGATTGTCCCTAATACTTACTATCTCGGACAACTCACCGACACTTCCATCGACCTCAACTTTGATTTGAGCTATCCCACACTCTCGGTCTCTTCTTTCCAAGGCGAAGGCACGCTCGACTCTCCATATCTCATCAAAACTCGTGATGATATGGTCCTCCTCGCTAAGTTGACCAATGAGAACTCTGAATACATCTGGCAAGCTAAGTCTACCGAAAGCAAATATGCAAGAGCTTTTGTCGGACAATACTTCCGCCTCGAAAACGATATTGATTTCAAGAACTACCGCACTGACCCAATCGGTTACGCCGTGAATCAACAATTTGCCGGCGTATTTGATGGCAACGGCCACACGATTAAGAACATCAACGTCGCTACAAGCGCTCGCGGTCTTGCCGGCCTCTTCGGCGTTACTGATACTATCAGCGTCATCAAGAACCTCACTCTTGAATCGCCCGTCGTTCATTCCCGCAACTCTTTTGCCGGAACCGTTGCAGCCTATGTGCTCAACACCATCGACAATTGCCACGTTATAAATCCTGAAGTTTACAACGAAGGAGCTTGTGCTGGTGGTATCGCCGGTGTTGCTTACACTGTTACTAACTCTACCGTCAAAGGCGGTACAATTACCGGCCTCAAGGCTTATGTTGGTGGCGTTGCCGGTGAAATCGAAACAGTAGTTACCGATTGTCACGTCTCGGGAACAACTCTCTACGGCTCTTCTTCCGATGCTACCGGTACCATTGGCGGTATCGTTGGTACTCTTTATGCTGCAAATGCCGAAAATTGCTCTTTCGTTGGTACCATTAAAGCCAATCTCGGTGACCCTGGTATGCGTGGCGGTGGTATTGCCGGTCTCGCTTATCTCGCTAAAGTCAACAAGTGCTTTTCTGCCCTTGACTACACCGGATATTCTCTCGAAAGCGAAGCCGTTTCGGGCGGTTTGGTCGGTACACTTTGTGGTTACCTCACCAACAGCTATTCTGTTGGCCGTGTCCAAGCTACAGGCAACAAGCGCACCGGCGGTTTAACCGGTCTTGTCAATCAGTTTGCCCTCGGAACAACTCTATATCAATCTCGCGTCCAAAATTGCTACACTGCAACTACTATCGTTTCTGACACCTATCAATATGACCGCGAAAACGAGTACCGCGAGACTTTAGGTGTGATTTATTCAGGTGCAAGCCCGCTCATCGAAAACATCTACTTCGATTCTCAAGTTTGCAACCTCACTTCTACCCATTACGGCGTGAAGACTGCCGACCTTATTTCTGCAACTGCTCTCCCCGGCTTGAACAATGACAATTGGTACATCTCTCAAGGCAATTATCCTCGCATCAAAGGCTTGGAAGACCTTGATGACTCTAAATTCAGTGCCTCTGCCGTTGAAATGAGTTCTACCAGCTCTACTTCTGCTTTATTCAAGGATGCTACTCTTCACCCGCTTGGCAACACTGCTTATTATCTCCGCAAGAACGGCAAAAACTCTTCAACAGGTTCATTCAGCTCTATCGCTGACAAGACTTTCAAGGTTGGCAATGAATTTGGTCAAGACACGCTCATCGTTACCAACGGTGATGTAGAATTGTTCTATACCTATGAAATCGCCCCTGTCCCATTTGATGGCGAAGGTACTGCCGATAGCCCCTTCCTCTTGAAAACTAAGGCTGATTTGATTACACTCTCTTCGGCTGCTACTACTTCAGGTCAACGTTTCGCCGGCGTTTATCTCAAAATGGCAAACGATATTGACCTCGAACTTGACAAAAACTTCATCGGTATCTGCTGTAATGCTGCCGACGCTTACAACAAGTTCACCGGTATCTTTGATGGTGACGGCCACACTCTTCACCACCTCTACATTGGTGGCGTCGCTTGGAAAGTCCGTCCCGAAGATGCTACTGACGGTCGCGGTATCACCGATGACAACAACTGCACCAGCTTCCGTGGTTTCATTGGCCGATTGGCTCCTACCGGTGTCTTGAAAAACCTCAACATTGCTTCTGACGCATTCTATGAAGGGTGGGGTAATATTGGCGGTTTCGTTGGTTACTGCGAAGGTACCGTCGACAATTGTCGCAACTATGCCGATGTTACCGGTTATTCCGGTCGCGTTGGTGGTATCATTGGACAAATGACTGCACAAGGAACCGTTCGCAACTGTCTTAACGCAGGTGATGTTCGCTCAGGTTATGATGAAGTTGGTGGTATCGCAGGTATCGGTGCCCACGTTATTGAAAACTGTGTGAACTTTGGTAACGTCTCTTCATCGTCAATTTCTTCATTTATCGCTGAAGGCGACAACCGCCTTTCCAATGCCGGTGGTATCGCCGGTACCGGTAACTCCATGACCCTTAAAAACGTTGCCAATTACGGTACCGTCTACGCTGCTTCCAAGAATGCAGGCTCTATTATCGGTGCAATGGCTTCTAAGGGCGTTCTCACTATTGAGAATGTAGTTAATGCCGGCACTGCTTACAACGGTGACAACACTACCCTCGGTTCTTTCTCCGGTACTTGCGCCGAAACGGTTTCTGCTAAGAATGTTTACATCGACGGCCAGATTTTGACTCTCCGCGCTTGCGGTAGCTCAACTCCTTCAGGTTTCAACCTCGTCAACACTTCTGCTTTGACCTCTGCCACTCCGCTGGAAGGCCTTTCAACCGAAGACTGGGATTTTGCCGCCGGCAAATATCCTATCCTCAAGCAATATGCCGACGAAGCTAAGGGTGAACTCCTTCGCTCAATCGTTGTAAATATCCCCGAAGGTTATTCATCTGACGTCATGAACGTCGACGCCGCTTTGGTCGCTCCTCAAGGCGTTACTTGGACTCTCCAAGACAGCACTAAGTTTGCCGTTGCCGATGGAGTCCTCAAAGCCCCGGCTAAAATCTCAGGCATCATCAACGATGTATTGACTGCTTACTATGACGGTCGCGTCGCTCGTCGTGTTGAACTCAAGGCTGTGCCTATCGTGCCGCTCGAAGGTGAAGGTACTGTTGAAAAACCTTACCTCATCAAGTCGGCCGATAACTGGAATGCTCTCGCCGAATTCATGAACTCGGCAAACGATGACATGAAGAATACCCACATCAAAGTCGCTAACGACATTGATTTCTCCGGCAAAGATTTCTCTCCGATTGGCAACAGCGTCACTTACTTTGAAGCTGCTCTCGATGGCGATAACCACACAATCTCTAACATCAGCTACACTACAACCGCTTCCTACGGCGGATTGTTTGGCTTCGTTGGCGAAAACGGTTCTATCTCCAACATCACTTTCAGCGGTAAGATTTCTTCTGCCTATACCTACACCGGCGCTATCGTTGGTAAACTTTACGGCAACTTGGAAAATGTTACCAACTTGGTTGACGTCGAGTCCACAAAGACAGGTGTCGCAGGTATCGCTGCTTACACTTACGGCCCTGTTTCTATGACCAATTGCGTCAACAAGGCCACATTGACCTGCTCTATGGGTACCATCGCCGGTCTTGTCCTTAACGCTGATAAAGTCCCCGGCAAGAAATACATCAACTGTCGCAATGAAGGCGTATTGAAAACTACTGCTACTTCCAATACTCTTTCTCTCGCCGGTCTCATTGTTACTCAATCTGCTCCCGCCGAATTTATCAACTGTGCTAACGTCGGTAAGTTTGACATCGCCACTCCGTCAGTCGTTTCAAGTGTCGCAGGTCTTGTCCTCAACATCTCTTCACCGTCTGATACCGTCGGCTCTTATGTCTTCAAAAATTGCTACAACACTGCCGACATTACCGCCAAAGCCAAGATGGCCGGCCTCACCGGTATGATTACCGCCAACAAGACTTTCATCTTGATGGATAGCTGTTACAACACCGGTAACTTGACCGGTTTGACTAAGGCCGCTTCTTCTCCCTCTGCCGGTCTCGTGATGTACACCGGTAAAAATTGCACAATCTCCAATTGCTACAACACCGGTAATATCACCTCTGCAAGTCAATACACTGCAGGTATCGGCGGTTACTTCTCCGGTACTGCAACCGAAGATATGCCTTGCCAATTCATCAACTGCGTTAACTACGGTAACATTACCGGTAACGAACTCATCACCGGTGGTGTCGTTGGTCAAACAGGTAGTTATTCTACTTTGCAAAACTGCGTAAACTACGGTAAAGTTTCCGGTACTCGCAGTGTCGGTGGTATCGCCGGCGCTACTAACGGTATTTACGACAAAGTTATCGCTTGCTACAACCTCGGTGAAGTAACCGGCTCTGTCAACACCATCGGTGGTATCTGTGGCGCTCACGGCTCTACTTCAGGCGGCGAGATGATTGACTGCTTCAACCTCGCTAACGTCACCAACACTAACACCACTAAAACCGCTACCGGTACTACCGGCGGTCAAGCCACAGGTGGTATCGCAGGCTCAAGTAGTGCTGCTATTTCTCGTAGCTTCAACGCCGGAGTTGTTACTGGTCCCGCCCAAGTGGGTGGCCTCGTTGGTCTCCCAAGCCAAGGCAAAACTTCGCTCACTAGCTGTTACAACATCGGCAAAGTTGTTGCCGACCTCGACACTTGTGGTAACATCCTCGGCGTAAACATCGCTAACGGCAAGATTTGGAACGAGAAAAACAGCATCTCTGACTGCTACTACCTCGCCGACAATCCCGCAACTCAACTGGATTCTCTTGTCACTCCATTGACCGTCTCACAACTCGCCGGTAAGGACATGGGCAACGGTTGGCTTGCTCCCGACAAATACTCATTGCCTATCCCCGCAGTATTTGCCTCTACTCCGGCAGCTCTTGTTCACTCTGCTGCCGTTGTCGTTGACGAAAATGACTCATACAGCCATGTTACTCGCAACTTCAACGTCGGTGCTCCCGCAGGCGTCGTTTGGACCGCTTCCGAGCCCGATTTGATTTCATTCTCAGGCAACGATGCTACTTTCCTCAAGAGCTGGAACTCTGATTTTGTCCTCACTGCATCTCTTGGTGACTTCTCCAAGTCCGTCAACCTCACCGCTGAAATCACTGTCAGCGCTTTGACCGACATAGAGTCTGATGCCCAAATCGTAGAAGAAACTTTCTACACCATTTCAGGCGTCCAAGTCCCCAAACCCGCTTATCCTGACGGACAAATTTACATCGTTCGCATCCTTTACAACGATGGTACATCTCGTGCGCTCAAGCTCCTCAACAAGTAGCCCACGGCACTACCATCCCTCATTTAATAGCAGTGGCGTCAACCCCTCTCGGTTGGCGCCACTCCTTTTCTAATTACACACAG
>CAYTFG010000025.1:0-19154 GCA_964436925.1 uncultured Bacteroides sp.
TTATATTGGGCGGTTTGCGCAAGAAGATAAACATGTATGACGCATTTATCGAGGGCGCTAAGGATGGCTTTAAAACGGCGGTGATGATTATTCCGTATCTTGTTGCCATACTTGTTGCAATCGGTATGTTCCGCGCCTCGGGAGCGATGAACGTGTTGACCGATGCGATGGTGTCGGCGTTTAATGCGTTAGGCTTTGATACAGAGTGGGTTGCAGCGTTGCCAACCGCACTGATGAAGCCTCTTAGCGGAAGCGGAAGCCGCGGCCTGATGGTTGACTTGATGTCAACTTACGGCCCTGATGCATTTGTGTCACGTGTTTCAGCTGCAATTCAAGGTTCAACTGACACAATGTTCTATGTATTAGCCGTTTACTTCGGTTCGGTTGGCGTTAAGAAAACACGTTACGCTGTTCCTTATGCTTTGCTCGCCGATGTTTCAGGTTCGATTGCCGGAATCATCGCGGCTTACATTTTCTTTGGCTAATAATCTGTTTTATTTATAATTAATATTTACTTACGAGGAATTTTAGTATCTTTGTAGGTTAACAACCCATAACTATGTCTATGCACATTCAATGGCTAAATGACGGGGTTGAGATGCCCTGTTTAAATTTTGAACTGCTTGCTCAATGGATTGAGCAAGTTGCTAAATCCCACAATCGTATCGTTGGCCCATTGACCTACATTTTTTGTAATGATACCAAAATTCTAGAGGTTAATCGCCAATATCTCCAACATGACTATTTTACTGATATTATTACCTTCGATTATTGTCGAGGTAAGTTGATTTCGGGCGATATGTTTATATCGTTGGATACTGTTGCGACCAATAGCGAGATGGTGGGTGACGCATACAGCAGGGAGCTTTACAGAGTCATTATACATGGCATTTTGCACTTGTGTGGCATCAATGATAAAGGTCCCGGAGAACGTGAAATAATGGAAGCGCACGAGAATGCTGCGCTGGAACTTCTTAATATTTTGTTGAACAAATGAAATTTAATTACGATGTCATAGTTGTTGGCGCCGGCCATGCCGGATGTGAAGCTGCGGCTGCTTCGGCACGCCTCGGAGCATCAACTTTGTTGATAACGATTGACATGAACAAGATAGCTCAAATGAGCTGTAATCCTGCTGTTGGGGGTATCGCCAAAGGTCAAATCGTGAGAGAAATTGACGCGCTTGGCGGTCAAATGGGTATTGTCACTGATGAAACAGCCATTCAATTTAGAATGTTGAATAGGTCAAAAGGTCCCGCAATGTGGAGCCCTCGTGCACAGAGTGACCGCGTGAAATTCAGCAATCGTTGGCGCGAGATTCTCGAGAATACTCCGGGGCTGGAAATGTGGCAGGATTCAGTGGTGTCTTTGCTTTTTGATGGGGATAATTTGGCAGGTGTAAAGACTGCGCTTGGCGTAGAATTTAAGGCGCCTAAAGTGGTGCTCACTACCGGTACTTTCCTCAATGGATTGATGCATATAGGTCGTGTGCAATTCCCCGGCGGACGTATTTCAGAACCCGCCAGCCATGGTATTACAGAGCAACTCCGCGAGCGCGGTTTTGTTACCGACAGAATGAAAACCGGTACACCTGTGCGCATTGACGGTCGTTCGGTTGATTGGTCACTAACAACGCCCCAAGAAGGTGAGGACGATTTCCACGGATTCTCATATCTACCCACTGTTCATCGTCACTTGAAGCAACGCGAGTGCAATATACTTTACACAAACGAAAAGACGCATGAAGTGTTGCGTCGCGGTCTTCCTGATTCGCCGTTATACAATGGCCAAATCAAGAGTATCGGCCCTCGTTACTGTCCAAGTATCGAGACAAAGATTGTAACCTTTGCCGATAAAACAGAACACCAATTATTCTTGGAACCTGAAGGAGAAACTACCCACGAATATTATCTCAACGGATTCTCATCTTCACTTCCGCTCGATATACAATTGGAAGCGTTGCACACTATTCCCGCGTTGCGCAATGTTCATATTTTCCGTCCCGGTTATGCAATCGAATATGACTTTTTTGACCCTACTCAATTAAAACATACACTCGAAACAAAGGCTGTAAAAGGCCTCTATTTCGCCGGCCAAATTAACGGAACAACAGGATATGAAGAAGCGGCAGGGCAGGGGCTCATTGCCGGAATAAATGCTGCGCTTGCAGCTACCGGAAAGGCTCCGTTTACGCTTGCTCGTGATGAAGCTTACATAGGTGTGCTCATTGATGACTTGGTAACAAAGGGTGTTGACGAGCCATATCGTATGTTTACTTCACGTGCCGAATATCGCATTCTCCTTCGTCAAGAGGATGCAGATATGAGACTAACCGCACGTGCCTATGAGATGGGATTGGCAACCGAAGAGCGCTACAATCTCATGCTCACAAAACGTCAACAACGTGACCAATTAATTGAGTTCGCTCGCAACTTCTCAATACGTCCTGCGTTAATAAATGACTCGCTTGAGCAACTCGGGACAACAGCACTCAAACAAGGTTGCAAGTTGTATGATTTGATACTTCGTCCGCAGTTAAATATTAAGATGCTTGCGCCCCACATTGAGGCGTTACAGCAAGAACTTGATAAGCTCGATGAAGCACGTCGTGATGAAATAATCGAGGCTGCCGAAATACTTATCAAGTACCAAGGCTACATCGAACGCGAGCAATTAATCGCCGATAAGATTAAGCGTCTTGAAGACATTCGCATCAAAGATAAGATTGTCTATCGCGACATAAAAGCCCTCTCTACCGAGGCCCGTCAAAAGCTCGAGAAGATTAATCCCGAGACCGTGGCACAAGCTTCGCGTATCCCCGGAATCTCGCCCAGCGATATCAACATTTTGTTGTTGATGCTAGGTAGATGATAAATTGTTCCACGTGGAACAATTTGCTTATAAAAATTGAATTATCAATCACTTAACCCAAAACAATAATGGAATACATTAAATCAAAAATTCGTGATGTCTATGACTTTCCAACCAAAGGAATCGTCTTTAAAGACTTGACAACAGTGTTCAAGGACCCGCGTGCACTTCACATTATCGGTTGGGACCTCTCTCAACTATATCGTGATAAAGGTGTGACCAAAGTTGTGGGCATTGAATCCCGTGGTTTCATCGGTGGTTCTATTCTCGCCTTTGAACTTGGTGCAGGTTTCGTGCCCGTGCGTAAGCCCGGTAAATTACCCGCTGATACCATCTCAGCAAGCTACGACAAAGAGTATGGTAAGGACGTAATTGAAATCCACCGTGACGCCATTACTCCCGATGATATAGTAGTTATTCACGATGATGTTCTCGCTACCGGTGGCACAATGGCTGCTGCTTACGAGCTCGTGAAAAGCATGAATCCTAAAAAGATTTACATCAACTTTATCATCGAACTTGCAGCCCTTGGCGGACGTGCTAACCTCCCCGAAGAGGCTGAAGTCACTTCTTTGATTTGCTACTAAAAGTATCTTTTTAATACCGTGGATTTAGAAGATAAATCACCCGAATTAAAAGAGAAAATCTCCATTTTACCTGACACCCCCGGCGTGTACACTTATTACAATGCCGAGGGTCAGGTTATTTATGTGGGTAAGGCAAAGAACCTCAAACGACGTGTTTCGTCATACTTTAATCGCACTCATGAATGTCTGCGAACAAACTTGCTCGTGCGAGCAATTGCCGACATGACTTACATTGTCGTGCCCACCGAGCAGGATGCTCTCAACCTTGAAAATTCCATGATAAAGGAGTTCAAACCGCGTTACAATGTACTCCTTAAAGACGACAAATCTTACCCGTGGATTGTGGTTACCAACGAACATTATCCGCGCGTTTTTCTCACTCGTCAGCACGTGCGCGACGGGTCCCGTTATTACGGCCCGTACACCAATACGCAGGTCGCGCGCACCGTTCTCGAACTCATACGCGAGCTCTATCCACTGCGCACTTGTCGACTTCCCATTACACCGCAAACGATAGCGCGAGGGAAAAATAAAGTGTGTCTCAATTACCATATCAAGAAATGCCAGGGCTGTTGCACCGGCGAGATTTCTATTGAAGAATATGGCAAATATATCGAAAATATAAAGCGCATTTTGCGTGGCGATACTGAGGAATTATTGCAGTATTTGCGCGACGAAATGATGCGCCTCTCCATGGAGCTGCGCTTTGAAGAAGCCGAGGAAATTAAACACCGATACAAGCTCATTGAGAATTATCAAGCCAAGAGCGTTATCGTCAGCCAGACCATCAACAGCATTGACGTGTTCAACATCGAAGACGATGACCGTGACGTTTACATCAACTATATGCACGTGCGCCACGGTGCAGTTGTGCGTAGCGTCACGTTGCGATATAAGCGTCGCCTGGACGAGTCCCAAGGCGAGATGTTGGCCTACGCTATGCAAGAAATAAAGGAGACTCTGGGCGTGACATTCCACGAAGTCCTTGTGCCGATTATTCCCGAGATTGAGATGCAAAATGTGACCTTCACGGTGCCGCAAAGAGGGGATAGGGCGAAGCTCCTTGACGTTTCCCACCGCAACGCATTGCAGGCAAAAGTTGACGCCTTGAAGCACATGGAAAAGCAGAATCCCGAGGAACGACTTGAACGTGTGCTCGAGCGCATGAAAGCCGATTTCAGACTGTCGGAATTGCCGCGACACATCGAGTGTTTTGATAACTCAAACATACAGGGAACAAATCCCGTGGCGTCATGTGTGGTATTCCGCAACGCCAAACCCGCCAAACGAGATTATCGCCACTTCAACATTAAGACCGTAGTGGGACCCGATGACTTCGCATCAATGAAGGAGGTCCTCACACGCCGTTATACGCGACTTATGCAAGAGGGTGAGGGATTGCCTCAACTCGTGGTCGTCGACGGCGGTAAGGGGCAATTAAGCGCTGCTGTGGAGGCTCTCGAAGCTATCGGTCTGCGAGGCACGATTGCAGTCGTGGGAATAGCCAAGAGGCTCGAGGAAATTTACTTCCCCGGTGACTCCGTTCCGTTGTATATTGACAAGAATTCAGAGTCGCTTAAGATTGTTCAACACTTGCGTGACGAGGCCCACCGATTTGGTATCACTCACCACCGCAATCGTCGAAGCAAGGGACAAGTCGTGTCAGAATTAGACTCCATAAAGGGCATTGGCGAAGCAACCATTTCCAAGGTCTTGCAGCGCTTCAAGAGTGTCAAACGTCTGCGCGAAGCATCGCTTGAAGATTTAGCTTCAGAGATAGGACAAGCCAAGGCAAAAGTCCTTTATGAGGGCTTGCACCAATGAAAAAATCAAAAGAAATAAAATACCAATGAGATTAGTAATTCAACGTGTGAAAGAAGCATCAGTGACCGTTGACGGCAAGTTAGTGTCAGAGATAGGTCAAGGATTTATGGTGCTTGTGGGTGTGGAGAACGGTGACACCCTTGATGATGTTTCGTGGCTTGCTGCCAAGACAGCAGCGTTGCGTGTGTTTGAAGATGAGAACGGGGTGATGAATCGCTCAATCCTTGATGTGGGTGGGAGCGTTCTTGCCGTGAGCCAATTTACACTCACCGCGTCCACTCGCAAGGGCAACCGCCCGAGTTACCTCCGTGCTGCCGGTCATGACCTCGCCATACCCATGTATGAGGCATACTGCGAAAAGGTGGAGAACCTTCTGGGCCGTCCAACCATGAAAGGTATTTTTGGCGCCGACATGAAAGTCGCACTCATCAACGACGGACCTGTGACCATCATTATTGACTCTCGATTGAAAGAGTAAGAGCACCGAGTGTTAAAACCTCAATTTAACGCCAATTTATTCGACCACCTGTTCGAAACTTTTCAAAAAATCAATTCTCGAGCCCTTAAATTATGCGCAAAAATGCTAACAATCAGCGATTTAAGGCTAAATTCGGCTATCATCAACCAATAGCCAAATAAAATCCAATTGTTAACATAATTCAATATATAATAAAAGAGTGCTAAAATTGGCGATTTGCCGCTCTTAGCACTCTTTTTTGTTTTGTATCCGAAAAAATTCTAGTATTGCTCTTTTTCGTTGGGGAAGTCAGAAGTTTTCACATCCTCGATGTAATGTTGAACCGACTCATTGATGATTGTGGAGAGGTCAGCATAGCGACGGAGGAAGCGAGGCGAGAAACCTTTGTTGATTCCGAGCATATCGTGCATCACGAGCACTTGGCCGTCAACACCGCCACCAGCACCGATACCGATGACAGGGATTGAGATTTCTTGAGCGACGCGTTTTGCCAGTTCGGCAGGTATCTTTTCAAGTACGACACCGAAGCAGCCAATTTCTTCAAGCATTTTTGCATCGGCAATGAGCTTGTTAGCTTCAGCCTCTTCGCGAGCGCGCACGTTGTATGTTCCAAATTTATTAATTGATTGGGGAGTCAATCCCAGGTGGCCCATAACAGGGATGCCGGCGCAAAGGATGCGTTCGATTGATTCTCTAATTTCGGAACCGCCTTCCATTTTCACAGCTTCGGCGTGGCTCTCCTTCATGATGCGGATGGCCGATGCGAGCGCTTCTTTGGAATTTCCTTGATAGCTACCAAATGGTAAGTCAACAATCACCAATGCGCGTTTAACGCCCTTTACAACGCTCTTAGCGTGGTAAATCATTTGGTCAAGAGTGATGGGGAGAGTTGTCAAGTTACCCGCCATAACGTTGGATGCCGAGTCGCCAACCAAGATACAGTCCATTCCGGCTTCATCAATCAATTTAGCCATTGAATAGTCGTATGCTGTCAGCATAGCTATTTTTTCGCCACGTTGTTTCATCTCAATGAGACGACGTGTGGTAACCTTGCGATTATCTTCAGTATATGTAGACATGTTCTTATAAAGTTTTGTTACTTTTCGCCCACAAAGTTAAGTAATTAAATGATGCAATACAATAGTATTTAGCGTATAAAAGGCCATTTAAATTGTTTTATTTCTTTGACGTACTGATTTTCCATGCCGTTGCAATATTGGTTGCAAACCTCGTGGAAACGGCTTGAATGGTTCATCTCCGACAAGTGGGCCAATTCGTGATACACGACGTAGTCGCGCAGATGTTGCGGTAGAAAAATAATGGCGTAGGACAGTTTTATAATCCCCCTGTTGCTGCAAGTGCCGAGGGTGCGGTGTCCGCCTGAGATTCCCCAGCCAAGGGGTTCTCTACCCACTTTCTGTGATAATTCGCGGGCATGAGGTATCAGCAATTTTGGAGCAAGGTCTTGTGCGGCGTGGCACAGCACGTTGCTGATTGATTTAGTTACGCTCGGGTTGTTGAAGTCAGCCTCGTGCCACACTTTGATGATTATCAGCGGGCGATTGTCTTCGGTTGTGCCAAATAATGCATATACACATTTCGGCTGATTGTTCTGCGATTCAATCACCACGGCAAAGTCGTTAAAGTCCATGCGTTGCCCCTGTGAATAGGTGAGAAGCTTTGGCGCCGATTTCTGCAATCTTGGGGTGAGTTCTCCCAGGACGTCGCGCAATTTGCTCTCGGTAACGCCCGGCGGAATAGTGACGTATAGCCGGTCAGCGCGCCATCGAGCCGTAAATCTCACGGCATTTTGGCGCACGGTGATATGTACAACCGTTTGTAGCGGTTCATAGTAGAGTTTTCCACCTGCTATGTACATTTTTCTTTTGTTTTTTCTTGGGTGATTATCGTTGGTCCATGCCCCAATACAGTTTGGTGCGCAAGCTTTCGGTGAACGTGTGTCCACGGCGGTGCATCACTTTTACTACAAATGGAGCGCGACGCAGGGTAATGGTTGTGCCCACGGGCAATGACGTAGAGCGAGAGTCAAGGCTCAAGCGGAAGTTGTCGGCACGGTTGGTGTGAGGGACAACTTCGATAACGGCATCATCGTTGATGACCAGCGGACGCATTGTGAGCGAGTGGGCTGCAATGGGGCTGATGGTCCACACCGGAGCTGTGGGCTGTAAGATGGGGCCGCCCACCGATAGGTTGTAGCCCGTTGAGCCTGTTGGCGTGGAAATGATGAGCCCGTCGGCAGGATAGCTGCCTAGAGGGCGCCCGTTGATAAGCGCATCAACGGTTATCATTGACGATGTGTCTTGCTTGGTTATTGTAACCTCGTTGAGAGCGTAGGCCCATCCGGGAGCTTCGCCACCGTTGACGGTGACGGCGATGAGCGAGCGGTCTTGGATTTCGTAATTGTTATTGATTAAATCTTCTACAATTGACTGCGGGTCGTCGGCTGTTGCGGCCGACAAGTAGCCCAGGTGGCCGGTGTTTATGCCCAAGATGGGTATCTGCTTGTCTTCAACCCATTCGGTGGTGCGCAAGAATGTGCCGTCACCGCCGATGCTTAGTGCATAGTCGGCTGTGAACTCCGGCGAGTCAAATATTTCATCGGCGGGAACTGCGCCGTTGAAATGCTTGTAAAGATAGTCGTAAAATTTCTTTCGGATGGCAACTGTCACACCATGACTGCGCAACATTGTCAGCAATTGATTGAGTTGTTCTACATGGGGCGCTTGATGTACACTGCCGAAAACCGCTATTTTCATTGTACAAACTTTAAATTTCAAGATAATGCAACAACTCGTTGACGCGGTCTCTCAGCGTTTCTTGTGAGGCATCGTTTGACGAGCTGAAATCTATAATAGAGAAGCCGTAGCGTGTCAGCGAGCGAGCAATTGTTGTTACTTCGCGGCAATTGACTCTAAGCTCGATGACCATGTCCACTCCCTCGTGTTGAGTTGAAGTGACATTGAGATTGAGCAAATGAGCGTTGCAGTCTTCAACGGCATGGGCAATGCGTGAAGCGCTGTAGTCTATGTGATTACAGCCTATAACGATAGTACTACAATCCTCCATTTGAGGAAATAGTCGATTAATTTCAATAATATCGCTATCTTTTGCGCTCAAATCTTTCGTCGTTTTATTATTTCTAACTATTTTTGCAGTCTGAAACAAACTGTATCACAAAATTAATAACAATTAGTGAAACTTCATTGATTGATATTCAATAAAAAAGATTAATTTCGTCACAAGTATGACAAATTTAAGCGTTAACATTAACAAAGTCGCTACCTTGCGCAATGCGCGAGGCGAAAATGTGCCTAATGTTCAGCAATTTGCTATCGATTGCGAATCACTCGGAGCACAAGGCATCACTGTACACCCTCGTCCTGACGAACGCCATATACGCCACAGCGACGTTTTCGACCTCCGTCCTGTTGTAAAAACCGAATTTAATATCGAAGGCTATCCATCGCCCGATTTTATCTCACTTGTCTTAAAGTCTCATCCCGAGCAAGTTACCCTCGTCCCCGATGGCGCTAACGTGTTGACCTCTTGTCAAGGCTGGGATGTTGAAGCTAACATGGAATTCCTCACCGGTGTCGTTGACACGTTCAAGGAAGCCGGTATACGCACTTCAATATTTGTAGCTCCCGATGAAAACCAAATAAAGTTGGCTGCCAAGACCGGCGCTGACCGCGTGGAGTTATACACCAAGCCCTATGCCGACAATTACAGCCGTGACCGCGAAGCCGCAGTAGCTCCCTATGTTGAGGCTTCTCGCATAGCCCACAAATCAGGCCTTGGCGTCAATGCCGGACATGATTTGAACCTTGAAAATCTAGCGTTTTTCAAGCAACAATTGCCCTATCTCAACGAAGTGTCGATAGGCCATGCGCTCATCAGCGATTGCTTGTATCTTGGCCTTGCCGAGGCCATTAAACGCTATCTTGACTGTTTGAAATAAATTTAATTACAAATATCACATATTTTTTTTACTGCAACAATGATTCTTCTCGATCAAGCAACCCCCGCTTTACAAGAACTTTCCATCTGGCAACTTTGCCTCGAAGGTGGTTGGATTATGATTCCCCTTGCACTACTTTTGGTAGTCAGTATATTCGTGTTTTTTGAACGCTCTTATGTTGTGTGGAAGGCTTCTCGTCAAGACAGCACTTTCATGCGTCGCATCAAAGACTATATCCACGAAGGCGAAATTGAAAGCGCTATCAACTTGTGCCGTAAGACTAACACTCCTTATGCTCGCCTCATCAACAAAGGTATCTCACGCATTGGCCGTCCTATGAACGACGTCCTTGTCGCTATCGAAAATACAGGTAACCTCGAAGTTGCCGCCCTCAGCAAGAGCCTCCCATGGCTTGCTACAACCGCTGCCGGCGCTCCCATGCTTGGTTTCTTGGGTACCGTTATCGGTATGGTTAAAGCATTCTATGTGATAGCCAATTCAGGCAACGCTGCATCTATCGGTTCATTTGCCGGTGGTATCTACACCGCATTGGTGACCACTGTTGCAGGTCTCATCGTTGGTGTTATCGCTATGTTTGCCTATAACTTCTTGATTGCCCGCATCAACAAGGTGATGAACCTTCTTGAAAACAAGACAATGGAATTTATGGACCTCCTCAACGAGCCCGCTCAATAATCTTTATTAGTCAATCTTACAGACTTTTATCCTCATGGCACTGAAACGTCAACAAGATATGATGGCAACATTCTCGATGGCATCAATGACTGATATCATCTTCCTGTTGCTCGTCTTTTTCATGGTGACTTCAACCTATGTGTTCCCCACAGCGCTTGAAGTTAACCTCCCCGAGGGTGTCGAGCAGACGCCCGTCCACCCCACTACGCGCGTTTACATTGATGAGAACGAAGACATATACGTCGCTTCGGGCGAAGAAGAACCTCAATTGGTGACCGCCGAAGCGCTCCCCGCTTTCTTGCAAAGTCTTCAGGCTCAGCCTCAAGACGAGGCCAAAGAAGGTGAGGCTCAAACTGCTGTTGGGACCATCGCCCTATATGCCGACGTTACCGTCCCTTATGGCAAAGTCGTTGAAGTCCTCAATATGGCCGCTACTAATAATCTCAAAATGGTGCTCGCAACTAAAGCCGCTCCTGCTAGTATCGTTCCTTCATCTGGCGAAGAAAAAAATGACTAAATCTCAAATATACGCTTCAATTTGTACCGCTGTCGTTGTCGCTTTATTGTTGACACTGCTGGTCATCGTCAAGCTCACTTATCCGCCTGCCGACAAATCGGTGTGGGACAAAGACCCCTCCGAAATCCTTTATGCCGGCGAATATCTGACTATGGACGAGATTATCACTGTTGACCAAGGCAATGATGACGAACCCATTGCCGGTGAAGAAGTTACCGGTGAAGAAGCCGCTCCCGGTCAAGCTTCGGGCATTGACCTCAAGGATGCCGGTGAAGAACAGGGCCCCGTGCAACCGGTGCAAACTACCAAGGTCACTTCACCTGTCAAGGTCGTTGAAAAACCGGCTCCCGAGAAGCCCGCTACCCCGCGTAAAACCGAAGAACCTGTCAAAAAAGAAGAGCCCGCCAAGGCCAGCAACATCAACACTGATGTCACCAACGCATTCTCTTCAAAAAAGAACAATTCGACAGGTAACAACATTAACGCTGCCTCAAATGTCAACGGCGGAAACACCAAGAGCCAAGCCTCGGGTATATCTCCCGGTACTGCTACAATCGGTAACGGCTGGTCTATCGCCCGCTGGGGAACTGTCGGTGACAGCTACCGCACATTGACCGGTAGTGTTATCATCTCGGTTGAAGTAAATGCTTCAGGCAAGGTCGTCTCAGCAACGGCTACAGGTCAGGGAGTTGCCCCTGCGGCTTCAAACGCTCGCGTTGTTGAAGCTTGTCGTCGCGCTTCTCTCGACTGCCAATTCCAGCGCAAAGCAAGCGCTACGGGTGAAGCTCCCGAGAAAAGTAAGGGTACAATTACTTGGACATTCAAGTAAAAAATACTCTAAATTGTTAAAAATGGCGGTTTTCCTCTCTATTTTGGCGCCGGTTTAATAAGTTTAATTAAAAATCGAGCGGAAGTTAGAACTAAAATTCCTAATTTTGTCGCCTGAAATTCATTTTATTAGCAATAGTATGTTGAAAAATCTGGTAATAGTCGAGTCTCCTGCTAAAGCAAAGACTATCGAGTCTTTCTTGGGAAAAGATTATAAGGTGATGAGTTCGTATGGACACATACGCGACTTGCGCAAGAAAAATTTCAGTATAGATATCGAACACGATTTCGCTCCAATATATGAAATACCTTCCGACAAGAAAGCTCTTGTCGCTGAACTGAAAAAAGCTGCTTCTCAAGCCGAAACCGTTTGGCTCGCATCCGATGAGGACCGTGAGGGAGAGTCTATATCTTGGCACCTATACGAGGTACTCGGTCTCAAGCCCGAAAATACTCGTCGTATAGTTTTCCACGAAATCACCAAAAACGCTATTCTCAACGCTATTGCCAATCCTCGCGATATTGACCTCAATCTTGTTGACGCGCAGCAAGCTCGCCGCGTGTTAGACCGTATTGTGGGTTTTGAATTGTCACCGGTGTTGTGGCGCAAGATTAAGCCGGCATTGTCGGCAGGACGTGTTCAGTCAGTGGCTGTTCGCCTCATCGTTGAGCGCGAAAACGAGATTAAAAACTTCGTTTCCGAGCCATATTTCCGTGTTACATCTGCCTTCAAGACCGCTTCAGGTTCAACCGTCAAGGCCGAATTGTCCAAGCGTCTCAAGGATGAAGATGCTACTCGTGAATTCCTCGAAGCTTGCAAAGGTGCAACTTTCACCGTGGGCGACGTTACCGTTAAGCCTCTCCGCAAGTCTCCGGCTCCCCCATTCACCACTTCAACCTTGCAACAAGAAGCCTCTCGCAAGCTCGGATTTACCGTTTCGCAGACAATGATGGTCGCTCAGCGACTCTATGAAGCCGGTCACATCACTTACATGCGTACCGACTCGGTCAACTTGTCTTCGCTTGCCATTGGCACTATCTCTCAAGAAATTACCGAGAAACTTGGTCCTGAATATCTCAAGGTGCGCCATTATCACACGAGCTCTAAGGGCGCTCAAGAAGCTCACGAAGCTATCCGCCCAACTTATGTCAATAAGCACACCATCTCAGGTACTTCTCAAGAACAACGACTATATTCTCTCATCTGGAAGCGCACAATCGCTTCTCAAATGGCTGATGCAGAGATTGAAAAGACTACAATTGAAATCCTTCCGTCAACTCGTCCCGAGCACTTTGTTGCCACCGGCGAAGTTATCAAGCGTGACGGTTTCTTGAAAGTTTACATCGAAAGCAGTGACGATGAAGAACAAGCAAACGAGCCTGATTCATCACTCCTTCCCGTTATCAAAGTGGGTGATGCCCTCACTCCCGGTGCTATCACTGCTACTCAACGTTTCACTCAACAGCCGCCTCGCTACAATGAAGCCTCGCTCGTGAAGAAACTTGAAGAACTCGGTATAGGTCGTCCTAGTACTTATGCTCCGACTATCTCTACTATCCAGCAACGCGAGTATGTGGAAAAAGGCGATGGACGCGGTTACGAGCGCTCCTACATCACTTTGACTCTCGATAAGGGTAAGATTACCTCTCGCACCAAAACAGAGACTACAGGCGCTGAAAAGGGCAAATTATTGCCTACTGACATCGGTACTGTTGTCAACGACTTCCTCATCGAACACTTTGCAAACATTCTCGACTATAACTTCACTGCTAAAGTTGAGGATAAGTTTGACGAAATAGCCGAAGGTAAACTACCTTGGCAACAAGAAATGCACGAGTTCTATGACTCGTTCCATCCCGAGGTGGACAAGGCCATGAATATGCGCATGGAGCATAAAGCCGGCCAACGTCTTCTCGGCACCGACCCTAAGACCGGTCATCCCGTTTATGTCAAGATTGGCCGTTTCGGTCCTCTCGTTCAAATAGGCGAGGGCGATGCTGAAGAAAAACCGCAATTTGCTTCTCTCCAAAAGGGCCAGTCAATGAACACAATTACGCTTGAAGAAGCGCTCAAACTCTTTGAATTCCCGCGTATTCTCGGCGATTATGAGGGCAAAGAAGTGTCTGTTGCAATAGGTCGTTTCGGTCCCTATGTCAAGCATGACGGCAAATTTGCCTCAATACCCAAGACTATTGCACCCGCTGAATTGTCGCTTGATGAAGCTATCGAGCTCATCAACGAGAAGCGCAACGCCGAGAGCAAGAAAACTGTCAAGGAATTTGACAACGACCCCGATATGCACATCTTGAACGGCCGTTACGGAGTCTATATCTCTTACAAAAAATCCAACTACAAGATACCCAAGACCGTAACCGAGCCCGCTGAGCTCACCTACGAGCAATGTCTTGAAATAGTTAACAGCGACGAAGCCAAGCCCAAAAAAGCTACTTCTCGCCGAAAGAAATAACCAAAATTCGTGAGTCACCCAAATGGCAAAATTTAAAACCAAACCGGGAGCCGAAAGACGCCCGTTCAAGCCCGATAACATCCTCACATTCAAAGCTTCGGGGGATGCTTTGTTACTTGAATTTCTCATTCAGTCAATGAGTGATCGCAAGCGCACAACCGTCAAGGACTACCTCAAATACAACCAAGTGAGAGTCCATGGCAAGGTTACTAATCAGTTCAACCAAGAGCTTCATGCCGGTGATGTTGTGGAAGTTAACACAACTCGCGAATTTCAAGAATTTCGCCATCATCGCTTGTCAATTGTCTACGAGGATAATGACATCATCGTGGTCAATAAAGGTTATGGACTTTTGTCAATGGGTACCGACAGCAGTCGTGAGAAAGAAACCGCTTATTCCATTCTCCGTGAGTATGTTAAGTGGCAAGACCCTCGCAACAAGATTTTCATCGTTCACCGTCTTGACCAGCACACTTCAGGCTTGATGATGTTTGCTCGCAACGTTCAAGCCAAGGAGGCTATGCAGCACAACTGGAACAACATGGTGCTCGAGCGCAAATATATCGCCGTTGTGTGTGGATATGTTGACCCGGCTGAAGGCACTGTGCGTAGCTATTTGGCTGAAAATGCGCAACATGAGGTGTACTCTACCGAGAACCCTGAAGAAGGTCAATTGGCTGTCACTCGCTACAAAACAATTGCAGTGGGTCATGGCCACACAATGCTTGAAGTTCAATTGGATACAGGTCGTAAAAACCAAATACGTGTCCACATGAAGGACCTCGGCACTCCCATCTCGGGTGACCGCAAGTATGGCGCTAAAACCAGCCCCATTCACCGCTTGGCGCTTCATGCTCAGACACTTAGATTTGTGCACCCCATCACTCGCAAGGATATGCACTTCTCAACGCCCATCCCCGCAAGCTTCAATAAGCTCATCTAAGGAAGAAAGTATTATCAGATAACTTATAATTGCCTCACTTTTTGTCTAAATGGCAGACAGTGAGGCTTTTTTTGTGCCATATTTTGTGGAATTCGAGAAATTTTTCCTAATTTTACGCCTCACGCTGGTAAATCTACACATTCAGTACTTAAATTCTGCACATTACATACCAAAATAATATCTTATGCGAAAAATTTTACCTTTAATTCTAGCCACAATTGCAGTGCCTGTATTCGCTCAAGATGCATTGAATCAAGGCTTTGAGGGTGAGAGTCTAGCCGCTGACAATTGGACTACTATTTCTGCTACCGACTGTAAAGGTTTTTGGGAGCAAGTGACTTATGCAAGCGATTCGCGCTTTAAATCGTCGCTCACCAAACCTGAGACCGGTGGAACGTCGTTGGCACGTTCTTTTACCGGCGGTTATTCGGTAATGGGAAAGGTCGCTCCTGACTCGTGGCTCATTTCTCCTCAAGTCTCAGTGGGTGAGAAACAGTATCTTAGCTTTGATTATCTCTATTCTCAAGGTTATAACGCAAATGCCAATGTGCCTGCTGCACAAAAGGCTACTTTTGAGGTGCTTATCTCGGTGACTGACAACGAGAAAGCATCGTTTACCGATAAAATTTTTGTTGATGTGCCGTCGGTCTCTCTTGGTCAGCAACGCCATGTGTGTGTTGATTTGAGCAAGTATGCCGGACAGAAAGTCTACATTGCTTTCCGCAACTACATCACTGAATACACCAGCACTTCCACCGGTAGTATGCTGTCTCAATGGCTATACATTGATAATGTGACAGTTAACGCCGTTGCTACTTCCGACTTGGCTCTTACGTCGTTGTCGGCATTTAAAAACGGAACAATTAGTTCTCAGCCGGTTACCGTGGGCGTTGTCAATTATGGCTTGGCTGTTGACGGCTTTGATGTCGCATACAAGATTGGGGATGCTGCTGAGGTTACCGAACACGTCGCCACTCCGCTAGCATCCGGTGAATCAACGACTTATACGTTCAAGACACCTGCTCAGTTTGCCAATATCGGTTCGCAAGAAATTGTGGCACGTGTGGTCAATGAACAAGACCCCGTAACGGTAAATAATTCGACAAGCGCCAAGGTTAATATTTTGGCATTGAGCCAATTACCATATACAATGGACCCGGAAACAGCGTCAACCGACCTCATCAGCACGCTCTCGGGAACAACCAAACGCCCTGCCGGATGGATGTATTTCTCTGATTACCAGGCGTGGGTCTACACGCAGTATTCCACAACTACAGCACAACTTTATCCAAGCAAAGCTTTCAGCCTACCTGCCGGAAAAGTCAAGATAACAGCATCTTACACCTCAATCAGTGAAACCGCAAGCCTCACAGCTCATCTCACTCACGACCTCAGCGATTTTGGCGCTGCCGTTGGTAAGGTGAGCCTCCCGCTGTTGACCGACGATGAGAAAGAAATTTCGTTTGTTATTGATGTGCCTGAGGCAGGTGATTACATCATCGGACTATCGGTGGAAGGTGCTTCTGCCAATGAACAAGTGAAAATTTCGGCATTAAACATTGCTCCACTTAGCGAAACTCCCGACTTGGCCGTCAAAGAGATAACCTCGCCGAGTGCCGGTCTTCTTGTGGATGCGAATGTTGCAGTTTCTGCCAAAATTGAGAACGGTGGAGGCGCAACTGCAAAGGCGATTACCGCTCATTATCAGATAAATAACGGTGCGGTGGTCAGTGAAAACATTTCGGATATCGACGCATTGACAACTCTTGATTATACTTTTGCCACCAAGGCTGATATGTCTACCGAAGGGGCTTACACGCTCAAGGTTTGGGCTGATTGTGAACAAGATACAAATGCTGCCAACGATACAATCTCGCTGGCTGTCAACGCTTATGCTCCCCGCACATTGCCATGGGCTGATAGCTTTGAATCAACTTCTGAACGTTCGTTGTGGACTGTCGTAAACACTAAGGGTGATGCAACTGCCTGGTATCCATCGGCTTATTACACTTTTGACGGTGCATTTACCATGTATCTCAATGGCTCCTACACTGCCACTCACGATGATTGGCTCATCTCGCCGGCTTTGAAGATAACAGGCTCTGAACCTGTGCGTTTCTCGTTCTATTACTCAAATCTTTTGGCTTATGAACCCGAAACAGCCATAAATGTCTACTTGTTGAAATCGCCGTCGGTTGATGACCTCACCAATGCTGTTTTAGTGAAGTCAATCGCCACAGTTTCAACACAATTGAAGTATGAATCGGTAACATTTGATGCTCCGGCTGAAGGCGTTTATTATCTTGCTATTCAGGCGCTTGGCGGTGGCGATGAATTGATTATTGATGATGTCAGACTTGACCGCAATAACGAGCTTGCTGTCGTTGGCGTTACCCTTGATGCCGTTGAAAACGGTTATGATTTGGCTCCTGCCGGACTCAAAACCGGCATTACTAACTATGGCTCTCAGGCAGTTACCGATGTAACTGCAACCGCTGTCGTTTATCTTGATGGTGATGCTACTGCTCCCCTGCAGACCATCAGTGAGGTAATTCCTACGATTGGGGCATCTTCAACACTCGATTATGCGTTCAACTCTAAGATAAACTTTGTCGAACCGGGTGCTTATAACGTTGTTGTCACAATCCTCCACTCTCAAGATGCTGATTTAAAGAACAATTCATTTGTTGTTGACGGCCCGACGGTCTACCCAACAAAGGATGCTCCTTGCGTGATTGACTTTGAGGAAAAGGCTGACCGCGATGCAATCATTTCAACCGGTCGCTTCACAACATCGGCAAATAGCCCGTATGAAGGTTATTACGGCTTGTGTCTCAGTGGCAAATCTACCGACCAAGAGAAGGGTGATAACGTTTTCTTGAACCGAGTTTACATGAAAAAAGGCACTTATCAATTGAGCTTCTTCTGGAGCACAACCAAGGGCCAAACAGCTGAACGCTATCAACGTTCATTCACTGCATATCTCTGTAAATCAGCCACTGCCGAGGCTATGACCACTCCGCTGGTGTCAATTGTCAACGGAATCAGCGCTGATAAGCTTCAAACTAAGGAAGTTACCACGTTCACCATTGAGGAAGACGGCTGTTATTTCATCGGCTTTAACTGCCTCAATGACCAATCATTAGGTAATTTGTTCATCGACTATGTGAGAATCGACAACGTTGAAGCCGGTCAAGTTGTAGGCGGTGAAAACAAGTATGAAGCTAGTGCTGAGACGATTAATGGAACATGGGAAAAATATCACCCATTGACAGCCAATCAATGGGCGGCTTCCGATGATAAGTCATATCTTACAGTTGACGAATATAATCAGCTTGATGCCTGGTATCTAGCTAGTTACCTTGCTTCGCCCGCATTGTCATTAACTGCAGGAACAAAATATAGCGTTAGTGCCGAATATGCTGTTTTGCCTTACAGTGGTTCAACATTGGCGGGAACAAATGCGCTCAAATTGTCGGTTGGAACAGTTGACAATCCGCGTGATTACACTGTAATAGCTTCAGGTGCAGATGATTCAAAGACAACGGGCAATGTCTTGACCGTATCCACTGAGTTTACACCCACAGTCAGCGGTAACCATTATTTTGCCGTTCGTCCGTCGTCAGCCGTTGATGCAACATATCGTTTGTACTCGTTCAGCGTGGTTGATGCTGATGCTTCCGGCGTTTCTGATGTGGCTGTTGACAATCAAAACAGCGGCTTTGCCGTTGAAGGCTCTACAATTCGTTCTAACGGCGATTCTGTGCTCGAGGTATATTCTATCTCCGGCGCACTTGTTGCTCGTTCTAGCGGCGCTATAACGCTTCCTGCGGGCGTCTATGTTGTCGTTGCCGGAACGACTGCCCAAAAAGTCATCATTCCTTGATTTTCCCCATCCCCTCACAAATACAGCGAAGGCGTGTCCACATCGGCACGCCTTCACTATTTTCACTTGCCTCATTA
>CAYTFG010000025.1:19254-20855 GCA_964436925.1 uncultured Bacteroides sp.
AATATGTGTCATTTACGCCTGAAATTAATCCGTTGCGGTTGTAGATACCGCCATTGACGAGGATGAGGTCAGCGGTTTGATTGCTTGAGCCGGAATGAGAGTTATTGAAGATTATGCCGGTATTATCGGGGAGGTCATGGTTAGGAGTGAATTTAATCATCCAAGCGCTTTGCCCGTTTATGGTCGTTGCAGTCATTGATGTGCCCGGCCAACTGTGCAAAAGTGTGCCGGTGTTGTCCCAAGCATAGGCGTGAACGTTATCCCACGGTGTTGTTCCGTTGTCGATGAAATAGGCTGTGATTACGTCGGTTGTGTCTTCGTAGTCGGGAATTGTTCCGCCCCATTGTTTGCATAGCCACTCAAAAGCTCCGCTCATGCGCTTTTTTACTTGACTGACACGGCTTTTAAGGTCGCTGTTGCCATATTGGGGCCACTGTTGAGCGTCGGTGGCGGCGGCAGACGAGATGTAGTCGCGAAAGTCGTTTATGTAGTTGAAAATGTCGGCATAATGGTCGGTGACAAAGTCGGCCCATATTCCTTTTACTTTTTCCATGAACTGAGGAAATTTGCACATCTCGCCAATCCAAACTTGGTGATGCTCACGGCCTTCGTAAATATATTGGCTTTTATCGTAGTTGAATGCACTACCGAAGTCCCACACCGGTCCAAAATACCATTTCTCATTTGCGCCGCGGTTTTTGTATAGGTAGCAACTGCCATGGAATGATTCGTAGTCGTCAACGAGCTCTTGCACAATGTAATAGCGTGCAAGTTGGTCAAGGTCAACCATGTCGGCCCATTTGCAATCTGACTTGTTTGTGTTGTAAATCAATGAATTGATTGTTGTCATTTGGTCAGTCAGATAGCTTGTTTGTTTATCCGAAAGCACTTCGGGTGAGTGGTAGGTGAAATTGATTTTGTAGTTGTTGTTTCCGCCTTCATTCACTGAGATGTGTGGGTCGGAGTCGTAGTTGTCTATTTCGACGAGCCACCCGCCGGTAATATCTTCGCTATTAGTCGCGCTGTCAGCCTGCTCGACGATGTTAACGCGTTCAGAGTCAACGCGAATGGTCTCGGTTAAAAAGTATAAACCGATGTATTTCCCGTTCAGTACCACTTCCACGGGTTGGCTTTGTGGTGTCCACGTCATGCCTATAAGTTCGCTTAATTTTAAGCCTACAGCATTGCGCATAAATCCGCGATTGTCATCAGCATGAGCGAGAAGAGCAAAGTGCTTGCTTTTATTCATGCCGAGTATTGCCGCCTTTTTTTCTAGTTTGATGCGATAGGGCTTTTTGTTGAAGCTTGACCAAGTGTAATTGCCTCGGCCACGTATTTGCATGGCGAGTTGATTGTTTTTTGACCCGATTGCATCAAAGTCGGTGCCTGATGTTTCGAGATAGTATGTTGCGTTGATGTAAGTCTCTTTGCTGGTTATGCTTGCCGAGTTTTCGGTGTTTATATACATGACAGGTAGTGAACCTGATGGATTCACGGCAAAGGCTGAAATTGTGTATATTGCAAGAATTAGGGTGACTAAGTATGATTTCATTCTCGTTTTCTCTAGATGGTGGGACAAAGGTAATGATTTTTTGTGAGCA
>CAYTFG010000026.1:0-20667 GCA_964436925.1 uncultured Bacteroides sp.
GGTGGGGGAGGAGAAAAAGGGGAGGAAAGGAGGATGGTAAGAGAATAATTTATAACTTTGTTGAGGTATAGATATTGCAAATGGATTTGATATTCGACAATATAATTTTTGCGTTGCAACGTAGCGGTGGCATCTCGTCGATATGGTCAAGGATTTTGACCGAAGCGATGGGCGATGAGTCGTTGTCGGTGAAGTGTATTGACTATCCAAATATGACTAATGTGTGTCGAGCACGTCTGAATATCAGCGATGAGAAGATTATCAGGTCAATCAGCTCCAGAGCGCGGGTGAGCCGATATTTTTCGCCGCGTTTGCGGGCAGAAAATGCGGTGTTTCATTCGTCATATTATCGTACACTTAGAGGGCGGAATGTAGTCAATATTACGACTGTCCATGATTTTATCTATGAGCAATTTAGAAGTGGTGTACCGCGATATTTGCACACATGGCAGAAGCGCAAGGCGGTTTTAAATTCCGATATTATTGTCTGTGTTTCAGAGAATACCAAGGCAGACCTCATACGTCATATTCCTGAATGTGCCGAGAAGGATATTCGCGTAATTTACAATGGAATATCTGATGATTATCGCCGCATGGAAAATGCGCCGTATCCTGAATATGGCGATTGTGTATTGTTTGTGGGGGCGAGAACTGGGTATAAAAATTTCAAATTGGCTGTGGAATTTGTGGCTCAGACGAAGTATAGATTACTGATTTTAGGCGATAAATTAACTAGCAGTGAGCGACAATTCTTGACAAAAATGCTTGGCGCGCAACGGTTTATAGAGCTTAGCGCGGTTAGCGACCATGAGCTCAATAAGATATATAATTCGGTCCTCTGCTTGGCGTATCCTTCAAGTTATGAGGGCTTTGGATTGCCGATTATAGAGGCGCAACGCACCGGATGTCCTGTCGTGGCCTTGAGAACGTCGTCGATTCCCGAGATTGTAGGCGATTATCCGTTAATGTCGGTGCCGACGGTTGATGAGTTTGCCCGCGTTTTTGCGCAACTCACCGATGATGGTGCCGGCCGAGCTATCATTGCAGCCGCACAAGAAAATTCGCAACGATTCACACCTCAGCGCATGGCCTCGCAGTATATCTCGTTATATAAATCGGTCACGCGCTAACCATAGTAAAAATTAGAGCATTGTATCATAATTTATGGGGCAGAAATGCCCACTATAAAAGAAAAATTTATAACTTTGTCTAGCTCAAAATTTAGAGCGATGTTAGCTTTATCTTTAGACCAATGATTGATTTCACGCCGATTGCAAAACTCCTGTTCAAACAGCGCTGTGCTGAAGCTGCCTCGTGGGACACCCACTGCGAGAAGGTTCAACGCGAGCAGTTGCACCGACTCATAAAGAGCGGGCGTGGCACAATCTATGGTGCTAGCCATCATTTTGATGAAGTTGTTGACTATGAAAGTTTTAAGCAACTGGTGCCGATTACCCCGTATGAGGATATACGTCCATTGGTAATGCGCATGGTCAACGGCGAGAAAGATGTCTTGTGGCCCGGTGTTACTCACAATTTTGCGCAGTCATCGGGGACGAGTGACGGCAAGAGTAAGTATATCCCCATCACCGCCGACGGCTTTAAAAATTGCCACTATAAAGGCGCTGCCGATGTTGTGGCGCATTATCTCAATCTCTATCCCGATAGCCACATTTTCAGTGGAAAGAGCTTTATTTTGGGCGGAAGTTTTGCCAATGAGCTGAACTTGCCTGCCGGAGTGAGAGTCGGTGATTTGTCGGCCAATCTGATAGACAACGTCAATCCCACCGTTAACTTGGTGAGGATTCCGACAAAAGACGTGGCGCTAATGGAAAATTGGCAAGAGAAGTTGCCGAAACTCGTGGAGGCTTCAATACATGAAAATGTAACCAATATATCGGGAGTTCCGTCGTGGTTTCTCACCGTGCTGCGCGAGGTCATCAAGGCCGCCGGAGCGACGACGATACATGATGTGTGGCCCCATTTGGAAGTGTTTTTCCACGGAGGCATAGCGTTTGCGCCTTATCGCGCATTGTATGAGTCGATAACCGACCGTAGCCGTATGCGCTATCTCAACACCTACAATGCATCGGAAGGCTTCTTTGCGGTGCAATCGGCACGCGAGGATGACTCAATGCTGTTGCTGCTCGATGTGGGCGTGTTTTATGAATTTATCCCATTTTCAACCGACGGGGACCTCGCCGAGGCCGAACCGCTTGCCGCATGGGAGGTTGAAGAAGGTAAAATATATGAGTTGGTCATTACCAACTGCAACGGACTGTGGCGCTATCCCATAGGCGACACCGTCAAGATAGAGAGCGTCAGACCGCTCAAAATCTCAATAGCCGGACGCACCAAGCATTATATCAATGCATTTGGTGAGGAATTGATGGTGCACAATGCCGATGCCGGGATAACGCGGGCTTGCCAAGACTGCAAGTGCCACGTTGTCAACTACACAGCAGCGCCGGTCTACACCACCGAGGGCGCAAAAGGGCATCACCAATGGCTGATAGAATTTGACAAGCTACCCGAGTCGATTGAGGCGTTTGCCGACAGCCTGGACCGCCATCTATGTGAGGTAAACTCCGACTATCAAGCCAAGCGGAGTAACAATATATTCCTCGGGCGCTTGGAGATAATGGTCGCTCATAAAGGCTTGTTTGACCGATGGCTTGCATCGACGGGAAAACTTGGCGGACAGCGCAAGATTCCGAGGCTCAGCAATGACCGCCGCGTGATAGATAAAATGATTGAAATTAATGAGATAACAAAACAATAAAATAACCTAAAATTTTATCAGATGAAATTTAGACGAATACTAACAGCACTTCTCCTAGCTGTTTCCGTAACAACATTCGCCCAAAATCCCCGATATATATTTTTCTTTATCGGTGACGGTATGGGCATGGGCCATGCGTTGGCGACCGATAACTACTATCGCACCGTTCTAGGCCACGATAATCACATCACAATGATGCAATTTCCTGTAGCATCACAATGTATGACCTATTCAGCATCAAGCCCTGTAACAGACTCTGCAGCAGCAGGTACAGCGCTAGCTACCGGCAACAAAACCAAGAACGGTATGCTCGGAATGACTCCCGACACCGTTGCTGTTACCTCAATGGCAAATGTGCTCAAGGGTAAAGGTTGGGGCATCGGTTTGGTAACCAACTGCGCAATTGACGATGCAACTCCCGGCGCATTCTATGCACATGTTCCCAACCGCAACATGTACTACGAGATTGGCGTTCAAGCAGCTTACTCAGGCTATGAATTTTTGGCGGGCGCAGGTCTTCGTGGAAACATTGACAAGAAAGGCAATCCCACTGACCTTCTCGATGTTCTCAAAGGTCAAAATGTATCGGTGGTTTACGGTCGTGACGGATACAATCAAGCAAAAACCGACCGCGTGATGGTTCTCAATGTCAAGGAAGGCGAAATGCTCAACCAAATGGGCTATACCATTGATTCACTTGAAAATAACCTCGATATCAAGATTCTCACCGAGCAATGTATTGACCACATGAAGAAAGTTTCACCCGATAAATTCTTTATGATGGTTGAGGGCGGACAGATTGACCACGGCGGTCACGCTAACGATGGTGGTGCAATCATCAGAGAAACCCTTCTTTTCAATGAAACTCTTGACCTCGCATATAAGTTCTACCAAGAACACCCCGAAGAAACACTCATTATCGTTACTGCCGACCACGATACCGGCGGTCTCAGTGTGGGTAACGCCTTCACCGGATATTGGGCAAATCTTGACTATGTGAACTATCAAAAAGTATCTAAAGACCAATTCTCCCGCTATTGCAAGGCAATTCTCAAATCACGCCGCGTGTACACATGGGACGACATGAAAGAATATCTCAGCGATAACTTGGGACTATGGAGCCACATCAAGGTTAATGAAGACCAAGAAAAGACACTCCAAGAAAAATTTGAAGCCACATTTACCCTCCGCAACAGTGAAGACCAAAAATCACTGTATGCCAACTTCAACGCATTTGCCGTTGCAGTGTTCAAGGTGTTTAACGATGCAGCAGGTGTAGGCTTCACTTCACCTCACCACACCGGTAACTTGGTACCCGTTTATGCCGTTGGCGTGGGTGCTGAGAAATTTATGGGCATCAACAACAACGTTGAAATCCCCAAGAAATTACTTGAAATAGCAGGTTACTAATGAACCGTATAATTCTGTCAATTATAATGTTGGCCGGCATTGTTACTTGCAATGCCGACCCCATTTGTAGCAAAGACATCAATGTCTCTGCAATAAAAGCTGATGTTATCGCTCACACCGACAACTTCACCGCTCTCCTAAATCGCTTCAGTGTGGGTGATTCCACGCTCACTAACGATGAGATGGCGGTGGTTTACTACGGCTATAAGCCCGAAGAATCGGCATCAACCGAGGCGGTTACAACAGCGCTTGACGAGGCATTTAATAAGGGGGATTACAGTACGGCCTACGTGCTGGCCGATGCGGCGCTCAAGTCAAATGCAGTTTCGCTTGACTTGATAGTAAAAGCATTGGTGAGTGCGTCATATAGCAACGATGCCAAGGCCAAGACGATGATACCGTCATTGCAAATGCGCTACAGCCTGGTCAGTGAAGTAATATTGTCATCGGGCAGCGGCGTTAACTTGCAATCACCGTTTATCGTCAACAGCAAGAGCGATGAGTATCGCATCTTGAGAAATGTGCTCAAAATTGAGAAATTAATAGGGTATTCAACCATAGCCGGAATAGAGGCTGCAAAGTTCACAATGCCCGATTCTACCGATGAAAATATTCTGTACTTCAAAGTATTAAAGTAACAGAAAACGAGCCATAAAACTAAAAATCCATAATGAGTGAGTTACATTCATTGTGGATTTTTTTGTATCAAGGCATTTTTGATATTAAAAGTAAAATAAGCGTTAAAAGCGGTGAACTGTTAAAAATCAAAATATACAAAAATTAAAAGTGTTAAACGCTTGTTAACCGCAGAGAAAAGTGTTATCTTTGCAATATAGTTTAATGTGGAGTACAAGCGTTAAACTGAAAATCTCCCGGTTTTTTTAAAAACAAAACCAATGGGGTATTGGTTATAATTTTTAAAAACAGATTAGAAAAATTTACAAAATCGAAATAATTCATTCTAATTCATAGCATTTTATGAGACAAAAACTTTTTGTATTCTTACTGTTAGTGGCTGCTATCCCGGCACTAGCCCAAAACACGGGCGTGATGGGAACAGTGGTTGACGCCTTTACCGGCGTACCGGTGAAGGGTGCCACAGTGATGCTTCGTGACCAAGGGTTACAAGTAATCACCGGACCACAAGGTGACTTCCGCATATCTCGCGCCACAGCCGGAGATGATTATCTACTCATCATGGCCGGTGGTTACGAGTCCTATATGGAAAGTGTGAACGTGATATCGGGCCGCGTCTCAGATGTAGGCCAAATAAAGCTTACAAGTGATACTCAAAACCCTGAGTATTATGAGGACCAAGCCGATATGCTGTTTGACCAAGCAGCTTTGGAAGATGATGAAACCGGCACTCAATCAATCGCGACATTGACCGGAGCATCAGACAATATCTACTACAATACCGCAAGTTACAACTTCGGTCCTATGTATTGCAACTTCCGTGGATATGACAGCCGTTACAATGATGTGTATATCAACGGATTGAAATTCAACGACCTCATTCGCGGTCAATTCAGCTACTCAACATTGCTCGGTATGACAAGCCGTGCATTCCGCAACAAGACCACTTCAATCGGTATCAGCGATGCAGCATTTGGTTTTGGCGGTCTAGGTAGCTCAACCAACTATAACACAGTAACTTCATCTTACGCACCCGGCTTCAACGGTTCGGTAGCTTATACCAACAGCAACTATATGCTTCGCGGTATGGTGACCTATTCAACCGGTATCAACAAGCACGGATGGGGCGCAACCATCAGCGCTATCGGTCGTTACGCTAACGAAGGTGTTGTTGAAGGTACATTCTACAATTCAGCAGGTCTATTCCTTTCACTTGAAAAGGTGTTCAACCCCTACCACTCATTGACTTTCACCGCATTTGGCGGCCCAACTCAACGTGCAGGTAGCAAGGCAACCTTCAAAGAAGCTTATGAGCTCGCAGGAACAAACCTCTACAACCCGGCATGGGGTTACCAAGATGGCAAAAAACGTTCATCTAAAATCATCGAGACATTTGACCCGACAATGATTTTGAACTGGATATTCAAGCCCAGCGACCGCACAGTGCTAAACACCGCAGCAGCAGTGCGTTGGGTTAACTATTCAACTTCAGGATTTAACTACACCGGTAACAACCCGAGCCCTGACTACTACAAGCGCATGCCTTTCTATTTCTTGGCAAAAGGTCAAGAAGGTAACTACGAGGAAGCAATGAACTTGTGGACCAGCGATGAAAGCTATCGCCAAATCAATTGGGGTAGCCTTTATCAACAGAACTACTTGAACAATTATGTGAACGAGACCAACAATCTCCAAGGTACTGACCGCCTCGGTTCTTCTTATATCCTAGAGAACTACCACAGCAATCAATTTGTTACTCAACTCAATTCTTATCTCAACCACCGCATCAATGATTACATGGCACTTCAAGCCGGTATTTCATTCAACTACACCAACGCTTCATTCTACAAGACAGTGCGTGACCTCCTCGGTGGTGAATTCTGGGTTGATATCGACACATGGAGTGACTTGACTTCAACACTTAACCCTGATTACTTGCAAAATAACCTTGACGAGCCTAACAAACGCATTTATGAAGGTGACCGTTTCGGTTATGACTACAATATCTACGCTATCCAAGGTAGCGCATGGTTGCAAAACACCATCAACCTTCCAAAATGGGATATCAACTACGGTTTGAGCATGACTTACACTCAATACCAACGTGATGGTCACATGCGCAACGGTCGTGCTCCACTCGAGTCTTACGGAAAGAGCTCGGTAGCACGTTTTGACGATGCAATGTTTAAAGCAGGTGCAATCTACAAGCTCGACGGTCGCAACTATTTTGCTGCAAACGTTGAATATGGCACCAAGGCTCCTATTGCCAACAATATCTACGTGCTTCCTAAGTTGAAGAACACTTATGTTCCTAACCTAGAAAGCGAAAGAATCTTCTCAAGCGACCTCTCTTACATCTGGAACTATCGTCGCTTCCGCGGTACATTGACCGGTTTCTACACTTCAATTGACAATGCTACCGAATATACAGTATTCTTTGACGATAACTACTCATCAAATGTAAACTACGCGCTCACCGGAGTTCGCAAGGATTACAAGGGTATCGAGCTCGGTATGTCATACAAGTTAACACCTTCATTGACAGCTTCATTTGCCGGTACTATCGCTTCTTATCGTTACAAGAACAATCCACAAGGTACACGTTCATTTGATAACGGACAATATGCCGATACCACCCAAACCGTTTACCTCAAGAACTACTATGCAGGTCAAGCACTTCCTCAAACAATCTGGAACCTCGGTCTTGACTGGCAAGCTCCTAAAAACTGGTTCTTCAACATCAACGGAACATGGATGGGCAATGCTCACGTGCAACTTTCACCGGCTTACCACGAAGTCCTCAGCAACTTGTGGACAGTGTGCCCAAGCGAAGAAGCACTTGCAGCTAAAGTTGCTGAATTTGCCGAACAAGAAAAGCTTTCAGATGAATTTGTGTTGAACTTATCAATTGGTAAGCTCCTATATATCAACCGCAAGGTATCAATGAACTTCAACTTGAGCGTAAACAACATCTTGAACAACAAGAACGTCATCACTCAAGCACGTCAACAGGGCCGTATCGACACAAGCGATTATAACTTGGCTCTCTTCCCCAACAAGTACAGTTATGCTCAAGGCACAAGAGTGTTCTTGAATGTGGGTGTGCGTTTCTAACAACATTCGTTAAAAATAAAAACAACAATCAAAATGAAAATAATTAAAAGCATATTCGTTTCACTCATGATGGTTGCAGCGGGCTCAGCCGCTTTGACGAGTTGTGATGGCGACCCGGTGCTACCTCCAATGGTATCGCCCGAGCTTGGTCAGGGAACATGGGATGCTCCATTCACTGTTCAGGGTTTGGTTGCCAATTTTGACGGTACCAATGCTATCGCTAACCAATGGGTAAAAGGTTACATCGTGGGTTCTATTCCTTCAGGTGAAACATCAATATCAGCAACAGTATTTGGCACTACCAACGCAAGTACCTCAAACGTTGTATTGGCAAATCGTGCAGATGAAACCAACACTGATAGCTGTATTGTAATTCAATTGAGCAACGTGCGTGATGCGGTCAACCTATCGGCTCACCCCGAAAACTTGGGACAACAAATCTCGCTTTATGGCTCGGTAGAAAAATATTTCGGTAAAGCAGGTCTCAAATCAACCAGCGCATATCAATGGGGTGACCAAGGTTACTACATTGAAGTTTATGAAGTTAAAGGTCAAGGTACTGCCGACGTTCCTTACACTGCCCTTGACGTAGCTAAGGGTAGCCTCAGCGGAACTGCTTGGGTAACAGGTTACATCGTTGGTTGGGTATCAGGCCAAACTATCAGCGACGGCGCTACATTTGATGCTAACGCTACTTCTCAAAGCAATATCCTCTTGGCTGAAACAGCCGACGTTACCGACTATACTCAATGTGCAGTCGTTCAATTGCCTTCAGGCGATGTGCGCTCAGCCCTTAACCTCCAAGATAATCCTACTAACCTTGGTAAACAAGTATCAATCAAGGGTAGCTTGGAAGCTTATTTCGGCGTTAATGGTGTTAAGAGTGTAACTGACTATGCATGGGGCGACAAGGGCGTTGAAACTCCTGCTGTTGAAGCTATCTATTCAAACACATTCCTTGAAAGCCAAGGTGACTTCATCAGTCATGACGTTGTCGGTGTTGAAAACCAAACCATCTGGAAACAAAGCACTTCTTACGGTATGGTTGCAACAGCCTACTTCAACTCAGCTAACTATGACTCTGAATCATGGTTGGTATCACCACAATTTGACTTGACAAGCGCTACCGGCGTTTCTTTGAAATTTGATCAAGCAATGAATTACTTCAGCGACATTGATACCGGTAAGACTCAAGCAACAGTGTGGGTTAAAGAAAACGGTGGCTCTTGGACACAACTCACTGACGTGACTTATCCCGATTCATTGGGCTGGTCATTTGTTTCAAGCGGTTCAATCGACCTCAGCGCATACCAAGGCAAGGTTATCCAAATCGGCTTCAAGTATGTTTCAACTTCGGCTAAGGCCGGAACTTGGGAAATCAAGAATTTCGTCCTCCAAGGTGCAGGCGGTTCAGTTGGTTCAAATCCAGGTTACTAATTTGAGCGAAAATATTAGTTAACGAACAAAATTTTCGGAATATGAAATATTTATCAAAATATATTTTAGGACTTGTCGCGCTAGCGGGCATGTCGGTGGGCTTTACCGCTTGTCAGGACGACTTTGATGACCATCAACCGGCATTTGAAGCACCTGTGGCAACGATAAAGGCCAACACTTCAATCTATGAATTGAAGACACAATACTGGGATGACGCCACCAACTATATCGACACTATCGGAGTTGTCGGTGAAAAGATTCTCGCAAATGAAAATCGTCAAGATGGCGACCACATTATCATCTCGGGACGTGTAATCAGCTCTGACCAAGCAGGTAACATCTTCAAGAGTCTTGTAATCCAAGATGAGACAGCTGCATTGGCAATCTCTATCGGTGAATATGACTTGTATTTGAGCTATCGTTTGGGTCAAGAAATCGTTATTGATGTTACTAACATGTACATCGGTAAATACAATGGCCTCCAACAATTGGGTCAACCTGAATGGTATGCAGCTGGTAGCGCATGGGAAGCTACATTCATGACTCGTTCATCATTTGAAGCACATGCTCAACTCAACGGTATGCCTGACGCTGCCAAGATTGATACCGTGCTTGTTAACTCGTTCAGCGACCTCGGTTCATCTCCTGCCGACCTCTGTAAATATCAAAGCCAGCTCATCCGTGTGAACAACGTTCACTTTGAAAACGGTGGCACAGGCACTACATTCTCTACTTACAAATCAAGTGGCGTAAACAGCGCTCTTCTCGACGCTAACGGCACTTCATTGAATGTGCGCACAAGCGGTTATTCAAACTTCTGGAACAAGGAATTACCCGCAGGTAGCGGTGACGTTGTTGCTATTGCCAGCTATTACGGCTCAAGCGGCTATCAATTGTTGCTCAACGACTATGCAGGTTGTATGAACTTCGGTAACCCAACAATCAACCCGGGTCTCGAGTCTAATCCTTACTCAGTTGACGATGCTATCGCTATTGAAGCTACTTCTCAAACTACCACAGGATGGGTAACAGGTTACATCGTCGGTGCTGTTGCTCCGGGCGTTGAAACTGTTAGCTCTAACGATGATATCGAGTGGACTGCTCCTACTATCCTCGCTAACACTATCGTTATCGGTCAAACTGCCGATACTAAGGACATCAACCACTGCTTGATTGTTCCACTTCCCGATAATACCGACTTGCAAAAGTATGCTAACCTCGTTGATAACGCCGATGTATATGGCAAGCAAATCTGGATTACAGGTACTCTCGCTGAGTATATGGGAACTTATGGCTTGAACAACAGCAACGGTAGCGCAAGCACATTCCGCATCGACGGCGTGACTGTATCAGGCGCAGGTGCTGCTGAAGGTACAGGTACTGAAGAAAGCCCCTACAATGTTACTCAAGTTATCGCAATGAACCCAACATCATCCTCTGAAGCTGTTTCAGGTGGTTCAGGTGTATGGGTAACAGGTTACATCGTTGGTTGGGCTGATATGTCATCAACTTACTACATCAACTCAACTACAGCTAAGTTCTCAGTTCCTGCTACATTAGCCACTAACCTGATTTTGGCTCTAACTCCTGATGTTACCGATGTTGCAAGCTGTATCGGTATTCAATTGCCTTCAGGTACATCAGTGCGTTCTGCTCTTAACCTCATGGATAACCCCGGAAACCTTGGTAAAGAAGTTAAGGTTTATGGTGATATCATGAAGTATAGCGGTGTTCCGGGTATGAAGAATACTTCTAAATATGTCCTCGGTGAAGGTGGTTCATCTACCGAAACAACAGTTACTCCGGTAACTTCAATCAACGAGAACTTTGATGCCGCAACATCAATTCCTTCAGGATGGTCACAAGTACAAGTTGAAGGTAACAAGTCATGGTATGTGCCCACCTACAATAGCAACAATTATGCTGCAATGACAGGTTACAACGGCACTGCTCCATTTGACTCTTGGTTGATGACACCTCCGGTTGATATGAGCCAAGTTAGCAACAAGGCGTTGACATTTGACACTCAAGTTAACGGTTATAGCTCAACAACTTCAGAATTTGAAGTTTATGTACTTGACACCAATAATCCATCAACTGCAACAGTTAAGGATAAATTGACCGCAACGATTGCTACCGCTCCTTCAAGCGGCTATTCTGATTGGGCTAATTCAGGTAGCATTGACTTGAGCAAGTACACAGGTACAATCTATGTTGCCTTCCGTTATCATGCAACTGTAGATCCTAGCAATAACTATGCAACATGGTGTGTTGATAACGTTGTTTTAGGCGATGGCGCCGGCACAGCAACCCCAACACAAACCTACAAGGGCGATTTTAACACCTTCAATAACGGTACTGCTAATTCAAGTTATGGCGAATACACCAACGCTACCGGTTGGACAGCTACAAATGCTTGCATCCTCGCCGGTTTTGATGGCGAAGGTGATGGTACTAACCCTAACTTCCCATTCATCGGAAGCGCTTCTACTCTCGCTCCAACACTTAGAGGTAGAACCGACGCTTGTGGCTCACTCGTGTCACCGACACTCACCGGTGGTATCGGTACATTGACATTCAACTACGGTTTCGCATTCACTGAAACACAGTGCCAATTCACTGTAAATATCTATCAAGGCGGAACAGTTGTTAAGACCGATACAGTGAAGGTTACAGATATCACAAAGGCTAAAGCCTATGAATATTCATTAGCTGTGAACATTTCAGGTGATTTTATTATCGAAATTGTTAATGACAACTTGTCAGGAGCAAGTTCAAATAAAGACCGCGTATCAATCTGGAACTTAACTTGGGATTAATCCTAGTTTCATAGATAAAATACTCTTAAAAAGGGGGTGGCTGAAATTAGTCACCCCCTTTGTTGTAATTGTTAATCAAGTGTTAAAGCGGGCTAAATGTGCATTTTTAAGTGACATTTAGCCCGTTTGAATTGAAAAAGTATTATATTTGCAAAAAAAATCGAGTACTATGATTATTGGAAGAAAAGAAGAACTGGAACGATTGAATAGGGCTTACAACTCTGACCAAGCCGAGTTTGTTGCCGTATATGGCCGTAGACGTATAGGGAAAACATTTCTTATACGTGAGGCTTTTAATAATAACTTTTTCTTTACATACACCGGAGCCCACAATGTTTCTACAAGAGAGCAATTAACCGGTTTTCATTCGGCGTTGGTGCGTCAAAGAGGTAAGTCGTGGGAGTGCCCTTCGTCTTGGAGGCAGGCTTTTGACTTACTGATGGATTATATCGAGAGCTCCGATGAAAAGCGTAAGATTATATTCCTCGATGAATTACCGTGGATGGATGGCCCTCGCTCAAGTTTTGTGTCAGCATTGGAAAACTTCTGGAATGGAAGGGCATCAGCGCGCAAAGATGTTATGTTGATTGTATGTGGAAGTGCGTCTTCGTGGATTATTCAGAAGATTTTTCGTAATAAGGGTGGACTTCACAATCGCGTGACTTGCCGCATACACTTACATCATTTTACGCTACACGAGGTGGAGGAATTTGCCGAATATCACAAATTGGGATATTCGCGTGCGCAGATTCTTGAGGGGTATATGGTTATGGGAGGTGTCCCGTTTTATTGGACAAAATTGTTGCCATCTAAGAGTATGGCGCAAAATATAAATGACCTTTTCATTAATGCTGATGGGGAGTTGAGGTATGAATTTAAAGAGTTGTATTCCTCGATTTTTAACAATCCCGATAGGTATATTGCAGTAATAGAGGCATTGTCAACCAAGAAAAAAGGATTGACGCGTGAGGAGATTATAAAGAGCAGTAAAATCGAAAATAACGGACATCTATCACGAATACTTGACGACTTGATAGAGTGTGGATTTATTCGTAAATATTGTCACACTGACAAGAAGTTAAAAGATGCGTTGTACCAATTGGTAGATTGCTATACGTTATTTTACTATCAGTTTGTAAAGGGCGCGCATGGCGCTGATGAAGATTATTGGTTAAAGTTGCAGAATACACCCACCTATAACACGTGGTGTGGCTTGGCTTTTGAGCGTGTTTGCCTATTACACACGCGACAAATCAAGTTTGCCATGGGCATTTCAGGAATAATCGCAAATATTTATTCTTGGCATGTTGCTAAAAACGACGAGCATCCCGGTGTTCAAATAGATTTGCTCATTGATAGAGCGGATAATGTTATCAGTTTGTGTGAGATGAAATATGCGCCTAATGGCTATGTTATGACTAAGGCTGAGGCTGACAAAATAAGAACTCGTGTGCGGGTATTTTCTCAGTTCATGCCTGGTAGAAAGAGCCTTCAATTGGTGCTCGTGGCATCAAATGGCATGGTAAATAATAAAAATGCAGTCGATTTCCAACGAATTCTCACTGCTGATGATTTATTCGTTGAGTAATCCCTCATGATACAAAAAAAGTGGCTTCGCCGCATTTTGCGGTGAGTGGCCACTTGTGCTAATAGAGGAGGGGGAGGGGATTATTGTTGTTTTTTCTTGCGAGGAGCGCGCTTGACTTGTGGTTTGTCTTTGTGACGGCGTAGAACCATTGCCGAGCGTGCGGGGATGTATAGCTTGAGCCATTCAACACCGTGAGGCGCATAAAGCGGGTCATTGATGGTGAAGTGTTCAACGTGTTCGTCGATATTGCCATAACCACCGTATTTTGGGTTGTCGGTGGATAGGATTACGTCATATACGCCCGGTTCGGCGAGGATGCCGTAGTCGGTAAACGATTGTGACGGATTCCAGTTGAATACGAAAATGAGGTCGCCACGACTGTAGGCCAATATTTGGTCATCATCTTTTTCCCAAAGTTTGTGGATGGGAAGCGCTTGGAAGTTGAAGGTGTTGCGCGCAAGATTAATCATGTCGTTGTCAAAGTTGTTGAGGTAGCCATATTTCAGTTCTTGGCGGTCAACGAGGTCCCATTGACGACGAGCATATTTGTGGCTCCAGCCGTTACCTTCACGCGGGAAGTCAATCCATTCGGGATGTCCAAATTCGTTGCCCATGAAGTTGAGGTAACCGCCGTTGATGGTGGAGAGAGTCACTAGGCGTATCATCTTGTGGAGCGCAATACCGCGGGCAACAACGTCGTTGTTGTCATCTTTCATCATGTGCCAATACATTTCCTTGTCGATGAGGCGGAAGATGATGGTTTTGTCGCCAACGAGTGCTTGGTCGTGGCTCTCGGCATAGGATATTGTCTTTTCATCGGCGCGACGATTGGTGAGTTCCCAGAATATTGATGTCGGGTGCCAATCTTCATCTTTTTTCTCTTTGATGAGCTTGATGAAGTAGTCGGGGAGGCCCATGGCGAGACGATAAGTAAACCCTATACCGCCGTCACGGAATGGAACTGCGAGGCCCGGCATTCCGCTCATTTCCTCGGCGATGGTGATGGCTTGAGGATTTATCTCGTGGATGAGCTTGTTGGCGAGGGTGAGGTATGTGATGGCATCGGTGTCTTCGTTGCCGTTGTAATAGTCGTCGTAGCTGCCAAATGCTTGACCGAGGCCGTGAGAGTAGTAGAGCATACTAGTCACGCCGTCGAAGCGGAAACCATCGAAGTGGTATTCTTCAAGCCAGTATTTGCAGTTGGAGAGGAGGAAGTGGAGAACTTCATTTTTGCCGTAGTCAAATAGCAGTGAGTCCCAAGCCGGGTGCTCGCCCTTGAAATATAACTCGCGGGTACCGTCAAGACGTCCGAGACCTTCGTTCTCGTTCTTCACAGCGTGGCTGTGAACGATATCCATGATTACGGCAATGCCGAGTTTGTGGGCTGCGTCGATGAGCGATTTGAGCTCTTCGGGCGTGCCAAAACGAGATGATGCGGCAAAGAAGTTGCTGACGTGATAGCCGAAGCTACCGTAGTAAGGGTGCTCTTGTATGGCCATGAATTGCACGGCATTGTAACCGTCCTTGGCTATACGTGGTAATACTTTTTCTTGAAATTCAGCGTATGTGCCCACCTTTTCTTCTTGCTGAGCCATGCCTATGTGACATTCATAGATGAGCAAGGGCTTGGTGTCGGGCTTGAATGACTTAAGCTTCCAGTGGTATGGCTTGGCAGGTTTCCACACTTGTGCGCTGAAAACGTGAGTGACCGGGTCTTGCACTACTCGTTGGGCGTATGCGGGAATGCGTTCGCCTTCGCCACCGTTGAAGTGAACTTTCATCTTGTAGAGCTGGCCGTGATGAAGGTCGTCTTTGTCGAGAGTTAGCTCCCAGTTGCCACCACCGATGGGGCTCAATCTGAATTTGGGGTTTTCTTGCCAGTCAGAGAAGTCGCCGATAAGGTATATGTCGGTGGCGTTGGGTGCCCATTCACGGAAAACCCAACCGGTCTTGGTGGCGTGTAGCCCAAAATAGTTGTGTGCATTGGCAAATGCGTCGAGGCTCCCGGCCTCTTGTGTTAATTCAGCCTCTTTTTTCAAGGCATCGTTGTGTCGTCCCACGATAGCATCTTCAAATGGCTCGAGCCATGGGTCATTCTTTATGAGAGGGAGCTTTGATTTCTTCATAATATAGAAAATATGATTTAAGCATAAATAAATTCTAAATCGCTGATATGAGTAGAGATGAGACTATATCAACTTTTCAACCGTAAATTTAATCAAAATTACGAAGTTAATTGCTATTTTAATGCAAAATTTTCACTGTCAATGATTTTATTAATACCTTTGTAGTAGGAAAATTTTTAAACCACAAAATAAAATTATGCGCAAATTTATAACGTTAGCGACAGCCTTGGTGGCGCTGTCAGGTCAAGCTTTGGCCGAAGACGCACCTCTATGGCTCAAGCACACTCAAGTGTCACCCGATGGAAAAACCATTGCGTTCACTTACAAGGGCGACATCTTCACAGTGCCTGTAACCGGTGGCTTGGCGCGCCAAATCACAACAAACCGTGGCTATGATTCTTACCCGGTGTGGAGTCCCGATGGTAGCAAAATAGCATTTGCCAGTGACCGTGAATCTTCACTTGACATTTACATCGTTTCATCACTTGGCGGTACACCAAAGCGTTTGACCACCAACAGTGGCAACGAGATTCCGTTGGCATTCAAGGATGATAACACCATCGTGTATAGCGCTTCGGTGCTCCCGGCTCAAACAACGTATGTGGGCGGTTTTACTTCACAAATCTACACTGTTGACGTTAACGGTGGTCGTCCTCATTTGTTTAAGTCTATGCCGATGCCAAGTTTGAGCATTGACACCAAGGGCCGCATCTTGTATGAAGACAAGAAGGGTTATGAAGACCCGTTGAGAAAGCATGAGCGTTCTTCGGGTACTCGCGATATATGGTTGCTCGATAACGACAAGTACACCAAGCTGACTACATTCAACGGTCATGACCTCAATCCTGTGTGGGCTCAAGGTGACGATTTTTATTTCTTGAGCGAGGAGGATGGAACATTGAATGTGTACAAGCGCAGCATTGATGGTTCATCAAAAAAACAACTCACCACATTCAAAAATCACCCTGTGCGTGGACTTTCAGCTGCAGCCGGCACAATCGTGTTTAACTGGGATGGCGAGATTTATGCTATGACTGAAGGTCAAGCACCTAAGAAGGTTGAAGTAAACATCGTCACTGACTCATACGCCAGCGATGTGTTTAAGCGTTTCCGTTCATCCGGCGCTACTAGCTTCTCGGTATCGCCAAATGGTGAGGAAGTGGCATTTATCATGCGCGGTGATGTTTATGTGACATCAACCAAGTATAAAACCACCAAGCAGATAACCAACACTCCCGAGCAAGAACGAGTAGTGGACTTCGCTCCCGATGGGCTTTCGCTAGTCTATGATAGCGAGCGTGATGGTATTTGGCAATTATTTACCGCCAAAATCAAAAATTCTGATGAAAAGAGCTTTGCTTATTGCTCTGAAATCGTGGAAGAGCCTCTGTATAAGTCAACTAAACCGGCATTCCAACCGGCATACAGCCCTGATGGCAAAGAAGTGGCTTTCCTCGAAAATCGCACGGAATTGCGCGTAATCAACTTGAAAACCAAGCAAGTGCGCACTGCCCTTGACGGTAAATATAACTATTCTTATTCTGACGGCGATGTGAACTTTGAATGGAGCCCTGACAGCAAGTGGTTCTTAGCCAATTATATAGGCATTGGCGGATGGAATAACCCCGATATCGCTCTAGTTAAGGCCGACGGCAGCCAAGTGATTGATTTGACCGAGAGTGGATATGCCGACGGAAATGCTAAGTGGGTGCTCGATGGCAAGGCTATGGTCTGGGAAAGTGACCGCAACGGTTATCGCAGTCATGGTAGCTGGGGCTCGGAAACTGATGCTTATATCATGTTCTTTGACGGCGATGCTTATGACGAATTTGTTATGAACGAGGAAGATACCGCATTGCTCGAAAAGTCTAAGAAAGATAAAGAAGACAAAGAGAAAGATAGCAAGAAGGACGATAAAAAGTCTAAGAAAGGCAAGAAAGATAAGAAAGACGAGGACAAACCTGAAGTCAAAGACTTGGTTTTTGAGCTCGATGCTCGCAAAGACCGCATGGTGCGTCTCACCGTAAATTCTTCATCTCTAGGTGATTTCTATCTTAACAAGAAAGGCGACAAGTTCTATTATGTTACTTCTTTTGAGAAAGATGGTGACTTGTGGATGCACGATTTGAAGAAAGATGAAACCAAAATCGTTTCTCGTTCAGTGGGTTACGGCGGTTTGATTGGCGATAAAGAAGGTAAGAATATCTTCAAACTAGGTCGCGGAGGCATTAGCCGCATCTCATTGGATGACAACTCGGTAAATGCCGTTGAATTTGAAGCAATGAACGATTACCGTCCGGCCGAGGAACGTCAATACATCTACAACCACGCTTGGCAACAAGTAAAGGATAAGTTCTATGACGTAAATCTCCATGGCGTTGATTGGGATATGTACCGCGAGGCTTACCAAAAGTTCTTGCCTCACATCAACAATAACTATGATTTTGCCGAACTATTGAGCGAAATTCTTGGTGAATTGAACGCATCTCACACCGGTGGGCGCTATTACGCTCCAACTCCATCATTGACTACCGGTTCGCTTGGCGCATTTTATGATGAAACTTGGAACGGCGACGGCTTGAAGATTAGCGAAATCTTGCATCGTGGCCCATTGTCAAAGAAATCAGTTGGCGTGAAGGCTGGTGAAGTTATCTTGGCGATTGACGGAGATACAATCAAAGCCGGTCAAGATTACTATCCATTGTTTGAAGGCAAGGCAGGACGCAAGGTGCGCTTGACTGTTCTCAATGAAAAAGGCGCTTCTCGCTCGGTGACAGTTACTCCGGTAGACCAGGGTGATGTAAAATCATTGCTATATCGTCGATGGGTAGAGCATAATCAAGCCGTAGTTGACAGCGTTTCAGGCGGTAAGATTGGTTATGTCCACATTTCCGGCATGAACAGCCCAAGTTATCGCACAATTTTTGATGAGTTGTTGGGTAAATACCGCAACTGTGATGCTGTTATCGTTGATACTCGATACAACGGCGGTGGCTGGTTGCACAACGATGTTGCAATACTATTGAGTGGTAAGGAATATGTAAGATATTCACCACGAGGTCAATACATCGGTAGTGAACCGTTCACCCAATGGAATAAACCATCGGCAATGCTTGTCAATGAATACAATTACAGTGATGCTCACGGAACTCCCTACACTTATCAAACACTTGGAATTGGCGAAATTATCGGTGCGCCTATTCCCGGAACAATGACGGCTGTATGGTGGGAAACCCAAGTAGACCAATCGCTTGTCTTTGGTATTCCACAAGTAACATCACTTGACCGAAATGGCCAACCGCTTGAAAATAAGCAGCTTAACCCCGATGTGGTAGTATATAATTCACCTGCTGACGAGCTCAAAGGATATGATAATCAATTGATTACAGCAACTAAGAGACTTCTCGAACAAGTGAAGAAATAAATCCGAGCAAATCGGTCCAACTCAAAACAGTCGAGCGCAGGAGTGAAAAATATTTCTGCGCTCGATTGCTGTTTTACAGGCAGTTATGATTGGCAAAATTAAAAAAGTGATTAAAAGTTTTGTCGGTTTGAAGAAAATGACTACCTTTGTAACCGCAAATAAGCACGTCACGTTATAAATGACAGCTGAATGCCGCGATGGCGGAATTGGTAGACGCGCTTGTCTCAAACACAAGTAGGGCGACCTGTCCCGGTTCGATCCCGGGTCGCGGTACAGACAGAAAAGGTTGATAATCACTCGATTATCAACCTTTTCTGTTTTCGTATGCTTTTTTGTGGAGATTGCGTATTATGATTTTTGGTATTCGGTGGGTGACATTCCCGTGAGATTCTTGAAGAATTTGCCGAATGCTGATTGGTTGCTGAAGTTTAATTCATAAGCAACCTGTTGAATGTTCTTGCCTGAAAAACGAAGAAGGTTTTTAGCTTCAAGGATTACAAATGAGTCAATCCAGTTGGCTGCCGAGCGGCCTGTCGCTTCCTTCACCAATAACGAGAGGTATTTTGGAGAAATGAATAGTTTTTCGGCGTAAAAGCTTACACCGCGTTCTTGGCGGTGGAATTGATGCACGAGGCGAATGAAATCGTGAACGTAGGACATACGGCGTGATTTTGTGCCGTCGGTTGGCTCTTCTATGTCCTTGGGGGTGCGTGTAGATGCAAATTGTAGTACTTGGTAGATTGTGGCAGCTACAAGTGTGCGGGCGATGTTGGTTGAGAAGATTGAAGAGCTGTTGTCGATGTTGTTTTTGTGGAGCAATTCAAAATATTTGATGAGAAGATTGAATTCCTCGGGGGAGAGATTCATCACGTCTTGTCGGTTTTGGCCGATGAGAGTGCCTTGTGAAAGCGCATTAATGTCAATGTTGATATCATTCAAGAAAGATGTTGAAATGAAAAGTAGGTCGCCGTCGAGGTTTTCCCAGTCGGTTTCTTCGACTTGGAACATTGAGCCGGGAGCGATAATCATGAGGCTGTGAGGTGTAATGGAGAAATGCTCAAGATTAATTTCGACCTTGAGGCTACCTTGTCGGCACATGAAGAACGTTAAGCCGTTAAAACGCAAGGGTGAGTTTAGAACATGGATGTCACGGTTGCTGGTTGATAATCGTGAGAATATGTAGTTTTCGCCCATTTGGCTGAAGTCGGCTGAATTTTTTTTCATTTCAGCGAATTGCTGAATTTGAACAATATCTTCCATAGAAATTTAGTTCGCACATGATTTAATTGACGCAAAGATAGTAAAATTTGAGAAATCTCTAATATAAAGAG
>CAYTFG010000027.1:0-18781 GCA_964436925.1 uncultured Bacteroides sp.
TATAGCCGTTTTATGATTATTCGGTCGATGATTGCATGATTTGTTTTTAGGTTCATGTTCTCATTCTCAGAGCGGAACGATATTGTGATGTTGTGGCTGCCGGCGCTGAGGTCGGTAATGATGGCGTTGGTCTCGCCCCAATCATTCCAGTTGGCAACGCCGCGGTGTGGCATTACGATGACTCCTGCCTTTGCGTTGTCAATTGAGATAGTGCGTATTGCGCATTTATTTTCGGTATTTACCGGGCCGTTACCGTTGGCATAAACAAACGTTATTGCATATTTCCCGTCAGCCTTTATTTCACAAGGCACAGATATGTCTTTCGTTGAGTGGTCAACCTCGATAAATCCTTTGCCGTGAAATCCTTGTATTGCCTCATTGGGCTGATATGAAACTTCGGTTGAGGCTAGAGTTGCCGTTTCATCGGGCATTTCGATTACGGTTGTTTCGTAATTGTCACGTGGCTCTGATGCAAATGATTGTATTCCCGAGCCGTCAACGCCAATGACCTGATATTCGCCGGCGATAGTTGCCGGATAGCTTGTTTGGCGAGTTGTGGCAATTTCTTTGCCGTCACGTATAACTACATAATGGTCAATATATTCTATCGGATTCCATGAGAGCAAGTTGTTTGCAGGAACATTTTTGCCATTGAGTTCGGACACGTTTGATAGCCATGTTATCGGCGTCAGCGGAGCCTTAGCGTTGCCTACGTTGTTAACTTTCAATGGCTCAATGTCGACATTGCCCATCACGATTTTGATGTCGTAATTGCCTTTTAGCTTGGTTGACAGCTTTGGCGATTGCTCTTTGCCGTTGACGGTGAATGACTTAATGTGGCTACCGAATCCTTCAACGGTGATGTTGAGAGTCGCATTGCGGTACTTGAAGTTTTTGAGTGTGCGAGTATCGCTTAATGCTTTGGGTACGAATGGATTAAATGATAATCCGTCTTTTTCGAAGTTTATACCGAATAGTATGCGGGTTGTAATGGCGATATTACCTGATAGTGACCACAGCATATTGCTGGAATTTAGTTCGGTAGCTATATCTCCATTGTCGAGGTTGAAATTCTCCTTGTTTGTCGCAAAAAGGGCGGCAGGGCGGAACACTGAACCTATGGCTTGCAGTGTGCCTTGCTCGTTTTGTGCTTTGGCATTGGCTAGAGCCCAATAGGAGGCCACAAATGGCCATAGAGCGTTATTGTGGTATGCAGTCATGTCTTTTATCTGCGGATAGAAAATGGTGGCTCCGTAAGGCGTCAGAGGGTTATTCTCGGTGATGCTCTTGGCGCGGTCGCTGTCAGCAACGTCAAATAGTATTGCCAACGACTCGCCCAATGTCTCGGCGCGAGGATTGAGGATTGGGTACTTGCGCCCGTAGTAATACATGCCATAGTAGCCTTTATCGCTCATCCAGAAACGTTTATTGATTGATTCGATGAGGGCTTGTGCCTTGTCGGCATATTTTGTGGCCTCGGTTTTTAGTCCCAATTGTGCTGCTATCTCGCTGAGTATCTGCAAACCGTGGGCGTGAACAATTGAAGTGTTGAGCGCTTCCGATGAATAGATGTCGGCGGTCTGCATCCAGCGTGGATAGCTTTGTTCGCGCCAGTCGATGAATGATGTCTCCCCTGAAACCGTGCCTGTTGAGGGATACACTGTTTCAAAGTCATCTTCAAATGAATTTTTGATGATAGGGTAGATGTATTCGAGCCATTGTCGTGAGCCGGTGACTTTGTAAATTTCATAAGCGGCTGTTGCCCAAATCATTCGGTCGGAACTGATGGGCCATGCGCCACCCGAACCGGTGTCTTGAATGATGCGCCCGTTGGCATTCACCTTCTTCATCAGTGATATTTGTGAAGCCTCGGGCTGCATATAAGCCATTGACAAGATTATCGAATAGCTGACATCGCGAGTCCACACTCCAGCCCATTCTTTGCCTGTGCGCAGCGTCGTGTCGGGCTCGACAGCATTTACCATTTCGTCAAGCCCCATGTTGTAGATGGCTTGATGAAGCTTGTTGGATGTTTCCAGTTGGGGATATCGGCTGATGTCGTTTTTGAGTGCCCATGTGTGGTTTATGGGCATAAAATAGCTCGGCTGAGCCTCATAAGTCGATGTTATTGATGTCGCTGAAGTCGCGTATGCTTTAAATTTGCCTTGAATGATGGTATCGCCCACCCAGCTATATGCGTCAGTGCTCACGATTGATGATGCAAGTGCAGGGATGGCTGAAGATGTTGCAATAACGATGCCGAAAATTAGTTTTTTCATGTCTTTTTTTTGGTGATTGGTAAAATGATAAGTATGAACTCTGCGTGCAAATTTAAGCAAAAAAATTGGGTAATAGACGTTTAGCTGTACCCAAATTTGCCAAAAATCAAGCGAAAATTGATTAAAATTGCTGTTTTTGGTTAAAATCCTATTACAATTTTTGCAAGTGCGTGTTTTATAGTGTAATTTTGCAAAATGAATTTTTCGAAATTTAGACAGCAGTTAAAGCCATGGATGCTCCCTATTTCAATGTTGGGAGGCGTTTTGTTCCATGAGCAGATTGACGCAATCGCTTTTCTCGCGCCCTATCTAATATTCATAATGCTTTTGATAACATTCTGTAAGATAAAGGCTTCCGAGTTTAAGGTTACGTCTCTGTCAAGGATATTACTTACAGTCCAATTGTTTGGCTCCTTGATTTGTTATGCCGCGCTGAAACCTTTTAGTGAAGACGTGGCTCAAGCTGCTTTTATGTGTGTGTTTTGCCCCACAGCAACAGCTGCTCCGGTTATTACCGGTATGCTAGGTGGAAGCGTACCTCGTTTAGCGACTTTTTCCATCGTCAGCAATATTGCGGTTGCGATATTAGCTCCGTCGCTATTTACTTTGCTTGGTGGTAGTTCTGACCTATCTTTCATTAATTCTACGCTACTGATAAGTGTCAAAGTTATGCCACTAATTATTGCGCCCTTATTGCTAGCGTTCTTCTTGGAGTGGGCTTGCCCTCGTGCTCATCAAGAAATTGCCCAACGACAGTCTTGGTCATTCTACATCTGGGCTGTATCGTTGTTTATCGTTGTGGGACGTGCCATCAGTTTTATTCTCAAAGAACCGGCGTCACGCATTCCTGAAATGATTGTAATCGCTTTAGCATCATTAGTCGTATGTTGCTTGCAATTCTATATCGGACGTCGCATTGGACGTCATTGTGGTGATAAAATCGCCGGGGCTCAAGGCCTGGGTCAAAAGAACACCGTGTTGGCTATATGGATGTCCTTGACTTTCTTGAATCCCATTTCAGCTGTAGGTCCTGCTGCTTATGTCGCTTGGCAGAATACCATCAACTCTCTACAGCTCTATTTTAAAGCCCGTAAGGGTGAAATTTAACCAAAATAACTAAAACAAAATCAAGCGTATATTTGTTATTCAAATACGTAAAGTAAAAAGATTGTATCAAGATGGATAGTATGTTTCAAATACTGATGGGACTCCCATTGTTCCGCGGTGTTAGCCACGACAAAATGGCTGAAATCGTGGGTACTTCCAAGTTCCATTTCTTGAAGTATCTGCCCGGTGAGGTAATTGTAAATGCCGGTGACCCTTGTGACCATATCAAGTTTATAATTTCGGGCAGTGCGCGTTCTACTATTGAAAATGCTGGCGGACGTTTTAAAGTTGGCCAGACACTTAGCGAAAGTGATGTGATAGCTCCCGACTTCTTGTTTGGTAGAGCTACCAATTACCCATGTACCGTCGTTGCTATTGAGCCTACCGGAATTTTACAAGTTTCTAAAAGTGATTATCTAAAAATCTTGAATTCCGACCAGATTTTCTTGTTTAATTTTTTGAATACACTGTCTCGTAACGCTCAAAAATCTGTTTTCGGCGTATTGGCTTTGACCACCGGTAGCATCGAAGAACGCATTGCTTTCTGGATTGTTGCATTAACTCAGCCTAGCGGTACTGATATTACTCTCACTTGCCGTCAGCGTGATTTGTATGCATTATTCGGTGTGCAACGCACTTCTTTCATCGCTTCATTGGAGTCAATGAAACGTCGTGGAATTATTGACTATGACCAATCGGAAATACGCATTATTTCTCGTAAGATGCTACTCGAATTGCTCCAGGATCACCCTGAAGCCGACGATGATGAAGATATCTTGATTGAAAGATCATCTTCTATGATAGTGTAGCGGTAGACTGATAAAAAAATTTAAAGCGTGGAGCTTTTACCCGATATGGGCATCGCTCCACGCTTTTATTTTTGGTATTTAATTACTAATTTTGCGTGCAAATATTCAACTTTTTTCTACCACGATGTGTAAACTTAAATACTACACCTTACTATTCCTAATATCTTTCATGGCTGTGATGCCGGCCGAGGCATCTCAACGCCGGTCTATTCCAAAAGACTTGTCAAGCGCAATCTCTGAGCTCGACAAGTGTGTCAGTGAGCATGAACAAGTCCATAACGGTTATTATGAAAAAATCAAGCATGTTGAGGATAGCGTTGTCGCTGCAAAAGACGATGACACTCGCTTCAGGCTGATTCAAAAGGTCGGTGATATGTGCCGTGCATATGACGTCGATAAGTCCATAGAATGGTACTCTCACGGCCGTGACGAAGCCATAGCTAAAGGCAATCGCTTGGCGCAGTATCGCTTCGAGCTGCTTCTCAGCTGGATTATGCCCATTTCGGGCGTCGTTAAAGAAGCATTGGATATGCACGCTGCTGTCCCTGTGGATAGTCTCAGCGGGGATGATAAAGTGCTTTATTATGAGTCGGCTAATAAGCTGTACTGCTATTGTGAGTCGTTCTATACATCCGAAAATATAAAGCATAAATACCATACGATGGCTGAGGCGGCCACCGATTCGTTATTGGAATATATGGATAGCAGTCTGCCGAGTTACAAGATTTATTCAGCACAGTGCTACGATAATGACGGACAACGGGCTTTGGCAAAAGCGCAATTGCAGGACTTGATTAAACAAGTCGATATCAATGATAATCTTTATGCAATGGCTGCTTGCTCTTATGCGTTACTTCTAAGTGATGATGCCGAGAAATTCACCGATGAGAGCCTGTATTACTTGGTCCTTGCGGCAATTTCTGACTGTCGCTCGGCCACTCGTGAAGCAACGGCACTGCAATTGGTCGCAAAGGTGCTATATCAGCGTGGAGACCTCGAGAGAGCATATAATTACATGATGGTTGCGATGGATGATGCCGTGTCGTCGGGCTCACGTATCCGAACGCTTGATGTCGCTGAAATCGCACCGATTATTGTGGGCGCTTTCACTCAAAAAGACAAGAATACGCGTTTACGCCTGAATATCTATATTTGCATCATCTTTGCCGGCCTAATCTCGTTTATGGTCGTGATGTGGTATCTTGTCAAGGAGCGTAATAAACTTAACGGGATGAAGCAAACGCTCGCACAACGCAATGCCTCCAAGGATGATTACATTGGACAGATTCTCGCAATATGCGTCCACTATATCGAGCGACTTGAGGATTTCAACCGTTTGGTAGGGCGCAAACTGAAAGCCGGGCAATCGGCCGATTTGTACAACATGATTGAATCAGGTAAAACTTTGCAAGAGCAGACTCAACGTTTTCACGATGTCTTTGACCGTGCTTTCAACAAGATTTACCCCACATTTGTCGACGAGGTGAATAAGCTTTTCATTCCTGAAAAGCGCATACAGTTGACCTCGCCCGATAAGCTGACTCCCGAACTTCGCATCTTGGCATTTATGCGTTTGGGTATTGATGATGCAGCCCAACTTTCGCGACTTCTGGGCCTGTCGATAAACACGATTTATACCTATCGAAACAAAGCAAAATTACGTGCCCTCGACCGCGAGAATTTTGAGCAAAATGTCCTCAAAATAGGCGATATTGACTAGTATTTTGTCTAAATTCCATTTATATTTCTTCTATATTTGTAATTTACTAAGTGATTGCTATTTAGGGAAATAAGCTAAAATGTGTGTCCAAATTATTTATATTTTAGCTCAATTGCCTTTGCTGCATATTGTAATGCTATTAATTTTGCACCGTAAATAATTTTTCAGTCGCAAGAAACAGGTATTCAAAATTAATTATTATTTGGCAATTAGACTAAAAAAGGAAGTTTTGTTTTAGTTTGTTTTTATTGAATCTTATTTTAAGGTCGTATTTAATGTTAGAAAAGCATAGCTACTCCGTGAGGTGTGGCTTTTTCTTTTTTTGATAACCTTGATTTTTTTGCGTAAATTTGTTGTCAACTTAGAATTCACATTATGGCAGATAACTATCTCGAGAAAAAGATGGAAGAATATCGCTCAAAACCACAGGTGAAAAAGAGCGGGTTAAAACCATCATCATTGTCCACCAAGGATGGAGTAATTTCGGTGAAATTCCCTTCACGTCGTGTTTTTGTTACCGGTGGCGCTCACGGTATAGGCCGAGCTATTGTCAAGGCTTTTCGTGACGCAGGCTGTCGTGTGGCTTTCTGTGATAACGACGAGAAACAGGGTAATGCAACCGCACAAGCAACCGGTGCGCAATTTTACCCCGTTGATGTTACCGATGTCACTCAGCTTGACAAGTGCCTGGATGCGCTTTTTGAGAAGTGGGGCGACATTGATGTAATCGTCAATAACGTCGGTGTGGGTAATTTTAAGCCACTTCTCGAGAACACTGTCGAAGATTTTGAGGCCGTTTTACACACTAATTTGCGCCCCGTTTATGTGACTTCACGTCGATTGGCTATGCACCGCACAGCCAAGGCTTACGGCCGTATTATCAATATAGCTTCAACACGATGGTCAATGAGTGAATCGGGAACTGAAGGCTATGCTGCGTCAAAGGGCGCTATTGTGTCCCTAACTCACGCTTTGATGATGTCGCTGGCACCGCTTGGCATTACTGTCAATGCTGTCTCCCCCGGCTGGATAGAATGTTATGACACCGATTCTATCCGCGATATTGACCGCGAATTTCATCCGTCGGGTAGGGTAGGCCGCCCTGAGGACATTGCCTCGATTGTGATGTATCTTGCTGCGCCTGAGAGCGATTTTATTAATGGCCAGAACATTGTCGTTGATGGCGGTGTTACACGTAAAATGATTTATCCTGAGTAAATAATTACGTTTAAACTTGCTGTTTTAAAGTTAATTTTTGTAACTTTGTGTAGTTATGGATGATACTAAGAAAATAAAGCTCATTATCAATCCCATTTCGGGTACGGCAACCAAAAAAGGCTTAGCTGAAAAAATTGAGAAGAGTATGACACGCCAAGGCTATGAGATTGATACCCAGCTCACTACCGGTCGTGGCGATGCCACTCGCTTTGCTCAAGAAGCTATTGCCCAAAATTACCACGCTGTGCTCGCTTGTGGTGGCGATGGAACTGTCAACGAGACGGCAACCGCGCTATGCGGTAGCAAGGTCGCGCTCGGTATCATTCCGGCAGGCTCGGGCAACGGCTTGGCACGTCACTTGGGCATCCCCATTGACCCCATTCTTTCGCTCGATGTCATTGAAGAGCACCACATCGTCGACTGTGACTATGGAACGGTTAATAATCAGCCGTTCTTCTGCACATTTGGCGTGGGATTTGACGCTGCGGTGAGCCATCGTTTCGCTCGTCAGCACCGTCGCGGCCCGCTCAGCTACATAAAGAGCGCTATCTCTGAATATATCCAATTTAACCCTCAAACATATACCATCAGTGCTAACGGCGAGATTCTCACCGAAAAAGCGTTTCTTGTTGCTTGTTGTAATGCCTCGCAGTATGGCAATAACGCCTATATTGCGCCCGAGGCCAGCATTACCGACGGATTACTGGATATCACGATTGTTCACTCCGGTTCCCCTCTGGACACTGCCGTCTTCGGCATGGACTTGATGACCGGATATATCAATCGTAACACTTTGATTCATAGCTTCAGAACTCCGGCTGCTGCTATCTATCGCAACGGCGACGGACCGGCCCATCTTGACGGCGAACCCATTGTTATGCCCGACATCATGGATGTGCGTTGCCATCGACACGATTTGCGTATTTTTGTGCCTACATCTGAGACCGTCTTTCGACCTATTTTGACACCAATGTCGGCCATGATGAGAGACATCAAAATCGCAGTTCAAAACCTTGTCCGTAAATAATTTGTAACGAAAATTACAATTTTCGCATTAAAATATGTAAATATCTGCAAATTTACAGCGAATTTTAGTATATTCGTGCACATTAATATCCGAAAAGTCAAAACTAAACAAAATAATTACACAAATTTACTAAAAAATGAGTTACCTTAAATTTGATAAGAAGCTGATGATAAACCTTGAACAGTCTCTTCCTAAGGAACTGATACGAACCAATCAATCAGGAGCTTATCATTGTACTACACTTGTTGAGTGCAACACTCGCAAGCAACATGGGCTACTCGTTATACCCATCCCCGAAATGGGTAATAAGCCTCATGTGTTGTTATCGTCCCTCGATGAGACGGTGATTCAGCACGGTGCCCCGTTTAACCTTGGTATCCACCGATATCAGGGAGGTGTTTATAGTCCTAACGGTCACAAGTACATTCGCGAATTTAACTGCGAAAGCGTTCCCTGCACTACCTACCGTGTTGGTGGCGTTATCTTGACCAAAGAAAAACTCTTTGCATCCCACGAGAACCGTCTGCTCATCCGCTACACACTTGTAGAAGCTCACTCTCCTACAACGATTCAATTCCGTCCCTTCCTCGCTTTCCGTGAAAGCAACAGCCTCTGTATGGCTAATGGAAGCATCAATGCTACCGTCGGTGAAACTGCCAATGGCGTGACAAGCTGCCTCTACAACGGCTTCCCTACACTCCACATGCAATTCTCCAAGAAACCGCAATGGGTTAACGACGGCCACTGGTACAACGGCATTGAATACGTTAAAGACTTGGAACGTGGCGTTCCTTACACCGAAGATTTGTGGGTTCCCGGTTACTTCGAGCTCCCCATCAAAAAAGGCGAATCAATCATTTTTGCCGCAGGCATCAGCGAAGCTGACCCTAAGAGCCTCGAAAAAATGTTTGAAAATGAAATCGCAGTGCGCACACCTCGCAGCAGTTTCTACAACTGCTTGAAAAACTCTGCCAAGCAATTCTACCTTCGTGACAACGATGATGAATTTGTCCTTTCCGGCTATCCCTGGGGCGTCGTGCTAGCGCGTAACACCTTGATGGCTTTACCCGGTCTAACTCTCGCTATTGACCACAAAAAAGACTTTGAAGACATCATGGACACTGCTATCAAGTCATTTGTCCACTTCAAGGAAACCGGCGAATTATCTAAACGCATTCATGGAATAGACCTCCCCGATATTCCACTCTGGTCCACTTGGACTTTCCAGCAATACGCCAAGTATGTTGGCGCTGACGAGACTCGTCAACGTTACGGCACTGCGATTGCCAACACCCTCGACTATGTCATCTCAGGTGCTCACCCCAATTTGCACGTCGATGACAACGGCCTTGTTTACACTAACGGCACTTCAGTCCCCGTCTCTTGGATGAACTCAGTGCTCCACGGTGTGCCCGTTATTCCTCGCACAGGCTATCTCGTTGAATTCAACGCCCTCTGGTATAACGGTTTGATGTTTGGCGCTTCTCTGTTTGAAGGCATTGAAGAATATGCTGAACGCCGTCAAAACTGGCTCGCTATTGCTGAAAAAATCAAAACATCATTTGTCGATACATTCCTCAATGACTACGGTTACCTCTACGACTACGTCAACGGAAACTACGCTGACCCGTCAGTGCGTCCAAACATGGCCGTTGCCATTGGCCTCGACTACTCACCACTCGACCGTCGTCAACGCAAAGGCGTTCTCGATGTCGTTACTCGCGAGCTCTTGACTCCTAAGGGCCTCCGCAGCTTGTCACCTAAGAGCTACGGCTATCGTCCCTTCTATCTCGGCTCTCCCGAAGACCGCGAACTCGCTTTGCACCAAGGCCCGGCTCGTCCATGGCTCATGGGCTTCTATGCCGACGCTTATTTGCGCGTCTTTGGTGTCAGTGGTGTCAGCTACATCGACCGTATGTTGATTGGCTTTGAAGACGAAATGTCACAAGGCTGTATCGGCTCATTGTCACAACTCTATGATGGTAACCCGCCATTTGCCGGTCGCGGTGCTATCTCTCATGCTACTAACGTGGCTGAAGTCTTGCGCACATTGAGAACTATTAAAAAATTAAATGTCTAATACCCCATAAACCCAAGGCAAATTAAACCAATGAAAGCATTAATGTTTGGGTGGGAATTTCCACCTCATATCCTCGGTGGCTTAGGAACCGCCAGCTACGGCCTCACTAAGGGAATGTGGGAATGTGGCGACATGGATATTACTTTTGTTATTCCTAAACCGTTCGGTGACGAAGACCGCTCTTTTGCCCACATCATCGGTACTTCTCAAGTGCCTGTGGCTTGGCGCGATGTCAATCGCGAGTATGTTGAATCTCGCATTGGAAAGGTTATGGACCCCGACTTGTACTATCGCTTGCGTGACCACATCTATGCCGATTTTAATTATATGCGCACCAATGACCTCGGTTGCATCGAGTTCTCGGGTAAATACCCCGACAACCTCTTGGAGGAAATCAACAACTACTCCATCACTGCCGGTGTCATCGCTCGCTCTGTCGACTTTGATATCATCCACTCTCACGACTGGCTCACTTACCCCGCCGGCATCCATGCCAAGCAAGTTTCAGGCAAGCCTCTCGTTATTCACGTTCACGCCACTGACTACGACCGCTCTCGCGGTAATGTTAACCCCACCGTTTTCAACATCGAGCGCGATGGTATGATTCATGCTGACCACGTTATCACCGTGTCAAACTTGACTCGTAATACGGTTATTGATAAATATGGCATCGACCCTGCTAAGGTTACAACCGTTCACAACGCTGTTGTCCCCTTGAGCGAAGAACTCCTCAACGTTCAAGCCAACAAGCCCAAAGAAAAAGTCGTTACCTTCCTTGGTCGTATCACCATGCAGAAAGGCCCCGAATACTTCGTCGAAGCTGCTGCTAAGGTCATCAGCCTTAACCACAACGTCCGTTTCGTTATGGCAGGCTCAGGTGACATGATGGACAAGATGATTGCCCTCGCTGCCGAGCGCGGTATCGCTGACCGTTTCCACTTCCCCGGTTTCCAAAAAGGTAAACAAGTTTACGAAATGCTCAAAGCCTCTGACGTCTACGTGATGCCTTCTGTTTCCGAGCCTTTCGGTATCTCTCCTTTGGAAGCTATGCAGATGGGTGTGCCTTCAATTATCTCTAAACAATCGGGCTGTGCCGAAATCCTCGATAACGTCATCAAGACCGACTATTGGGATATTGACGCTATGGCTGATGCAATTAACTCGATTGTGACTTATCCCGCGATGTACAATCAATTGCGCGAAGACGGCCTCGTTGAAGTAAATCAAATTACTTGGGACAAAGCCGGTAAGAAAGTTATTGATATTTACAACCGCGTCCTCAACCGTTGAATTTAATTTAGTTTATACAAAATCAAGAAACAGAATACGATGAAAGCAATCAGTTTTTATTTACATATACATCAACCATTTCGTCTGAAACGTTACCGCTTCTTTGATATTGGTAACGACCACTACTACTACGACGACTTCCAAAACGATGATATCGTTACTCGCATCGCCGAGCACAGCTATATCCCCGCTACCGAGACTCTCCTTAACATGATTAAGGAAAACGAAGGCCGTTTCAAATTTGCTATCTCAATCACCGGTGACGCCATCGAACAATTCGAGCACTATGTCCCCGAAATGATTGACCAGCTCAAACGTCTCGCCGACACCGGTTGCGTTGAATTCCTTGCCGAGCCTTACGCTCACTCTCTCGCTTCACTCGCTGACCCCGAAGAATTTGAAATCCAAGTTAAAGAACACAGCAAAAAGATTTACTCCCTCTTTGGTGTTAAACCATCTGTGTTCCGCAACACCGAGCTCATCTACAGCGATGAAATCGCTCCTCAAATCCTCGCTATGGGTTACAAAGGTGTCCTCACCGAAGGCGCTAAGCACATCCTCGGTTGGAAATCGCCTAACTACGTTTACAACTCGGCTTCAGCTCCCAAGCTCAAAGTCCTCTTGAAGAACTCCAAGCTCAGCGACGATATCGCTGTTCGCTTTGGCGACACCTCTTGGGAAGCTTATCCTCTCACCGCCGACAAGTATATCGACTGGATTGCCAAGACTCCTCAAGAAGAACAAATCATCAACTTGTGCTTGAACCTCGAGACTTTTGGCGAATCTCTTCCCGCAAACACCGGTATATTCCAATTCCTCCAAGCTCTTCCTCGATTTGCCGCTCAATCAGGCGTTGAATTTATCACTCCCGCCGAAGCTGTCAGCAAGCTCAAATCTGTGGGCGAATTAATCGTTAACGACCCCATCTCTGACGCTGACGAGGCTCGTGATACTTCCGCTTGGCTCGGTAATCAATTGCAGAGAGAAGCCTTCAATAAGCTCTATTCAGTTGCTGAACGCATCCACTTGTGTGAAGACCGTCGTTTGAAGCAAGACTGGATTTATCTCCAAGCTTCTGACCACTTCTACTACATGTCAACCAAGAAATTTGGTGACGGTGCTACCCACGGTCTTTTCAGCCCCTATGAAACTCCTTTCCAAGCATTCACTAACTACATGAACGTCCTCGCTGACTTCATCGTTCGTGTTGAAGAGCAATATCCGCTTTCTATCGAAAACGAAGAGCTCAACTCTCTCTTGACTACGATTCGTAACCAAGCTCGTGAAATCGAAACTCTCAACAAGGAAGTGGCTTCTATGCGCACAAACATTGAACACTACAACGAGGAACACGCTTTGCGCGTCCAAGTAGCTGAAGATGCTCCCGCTAAGGAAGAAAAACCCGCTAAAAAGGCTGCCAAAAAGGCAACTACCTGCAAGAAAGCTAAGAAATAATTCTATTTGACAATTTTTTAATAGCTTGTTTGTGTTAGAGGGACGCCGGCTTAATCGCTCGCGCCCCTCTCTTTCTCGTTTACCCCCTCCGATTGTCAACATATTTGAGACCTTATATGAGAAAATTTTGATTATTTTTCACTATTTTTGTGCGGTCAAAAAAAAATGTCGACTCTCTGTCCGTCACTTACCGACGTTGAAATTTCAAAAAATAATATGCATTCTATAAAAGTTGCACATATTGTCTGGTCACTAACTTATGGTGGTATTGAAACCATGTTGGTAAATATAGCTAACTCTCAGGTGAAAGCCGGAGCGGAGGTCCATGTCGTGCTCATTAATAACCTCTTTGACCAAGACTTGATTGACAAGTTCTCCAAGCAAGTGACCATACACAACCTCCACAGAGCTAGAGGCTCCTACAGCCCGCTATTTGTCTTCAAGTTGAACGCATTACTACTGAAATTATCTCCCGACGCCATCCACATGCACACCTCATGCTTTATCAAAGCACTTTGCTTTAAACGCCTGAGACGTGTGGCATGTTCCACGCTTCATGCTTTACCACATGGTAAGCTTAGACGTCCCGGATTGCTGAGCCGATTATTGCCCATAATTGACATCACTATGGACTCAAACGTGACCTTTATTGATGAGGTGCCTCGTGTCTATGCTATCTCTCAGTCTGTTTGCGATGAGCTGAAGCGCAATTATGGTGTCGACAGTAAAGTCATCGCTAACGGCATTTATGTGCGCAATTTTGACGTTCGTGACGCCTCTGATGCTCACAAACCGATGAGAGCAGTGCAAGTATCACGTTTGATTCATGAGACAAAAGGACAAGACCTGCTCATACGTGCAGTTCACAAGATGAATGGACGATTGACAGTCGACTTTATTGGCTCCGGCGAGTCATTAGACTATTTGAAATCTTTAGCCGAGGAACTGAATGTCTCCCACTTGGTAAATTTTCTCGGATTGAAACCGCAGGCCTATATTGCCAAGCACCTCCATGACTATGATATTTTTGTTCAGCCGTCACGCTTTGAAGGCTTTGGGCTGACTGTCGCCGAAGCTATGGCTGCAAAGCTCCCGGCATTAGTTTCATCAGGTCAAGGCCCCGAAGAAGTTATTCAGGGCGCTAAATACGGTTGGGTATTCAATAATGGTGATGCCGATGACCTTGTAGCCGGTTTGGAATACATCGCCCGGCACTATGGCCAAGCCGTGCAAAAGGCCGAGCAGGCCTACAATTACGTCATCAACACCTATGATGTTTCAGTCACTGCCCAATCCTACCTTAACGAATATACCACCTTCACTAAATAGACTTTTCCCATCTTCCCCATTTTCTCTTTTTCTCTCGTCACACGGCACAAAAAAAAGAGACCCGCAATGGGGTCTCTTCAAAAAATAATTTTTTTGGTATGAAAATAATCTGATTACTCAGCCGGTGCAAATTCATCTACCTTATATCCGAAGCTACCTGCCGATACATAGTATTGTAGATAACCTTCAGCATAGTAGTCTGAATATAGTACAAATGGCATTGCTGTTACGTAGCTGTCGTCACTTTGCCATGTTGCAATGTCACGTACATTTATAGTACCATAGCTTGAATGGCTCAATGCTGTTGCTTGAGCAGCTACTCGCATATACATTTGATTTACGCCGTAGGTTTCATCATATTCTGAGATGCCTGAATAGGTCATCTTCAAGTGTGAACCCTTGCCGTAAAGGTCCTTGAAACGATACAAATTCTCGTTTGCATCATTTTGTTGAAGCTTGGTTGAAGCCGTGGTAGCGCCAAACAAATATACAATGTTTGAGTTACCGAATGTATATGTACCTTCTGCCAATGTTGTCCATGAGTCAGCGGTAAACTCTGTTGAAGTGGTGTAGCGGCTTGAACCGTTCACTGCTACTGCAGTAATCTTGTTGGTGCCCACTAGGTTAGTAATTACTACGTCAACGTTTGATGCACCGTCGATACCTTCAACCTTTGTGCCTTGGCTGATTACCTTGTCAGTGTAAGCATCAGCACCGTTGGTTGCAATGTAGCTTGCTGCATCATCAGCGTTTTCTACATAGTAGTAAACTTCTTGTGTTGCGCCGTTTGTTGCGAAACGCACTTGTACGTCTACGTCGCTATCATATTCGTCTCCGGTGGGAGCATATTGATACAACGTTACAACCGGGCTCTTGTCATTCCCGGGTTCGGTGCCCGACTCATCGGTACATGAGGTTGTGAAAACCAATGTACCTAGAGCGAGTGTGCCGGTGATATATTTTAAAAATTTCATTTTATTCTTGAATATTATTTAGTGGATAATTACCAAGTATATTCTGCTGAATCGCTGGTCGGTTTAACCGGGGTAGGGTTGTTTGTACAAGCGAAGTTGTAGTTTGTTTCTGATTGAACAATACAGAGAGTCATCCATGCTGCAGGTCCGTTAGTGTTCCAGCGGTCACCTTCTGGGTGATTAGTGTTAGCGTAGCTACGGATTACGTTCTTTTGGAGACGCTTGATATCAAAGGTTGTGAAACCTTCACCCCATAGCTCTACGCGGCGTTGCCACCACACTTCGTTTTGGAAGTTTGATGCATAGGTGCTTCCGTAGTTTTCGAAGTGTTGACCATAGGTGTAGTTCGGGTCACGCTTTTGAGCAAATGCTGTCAATAATTGTTGGCCGCGTGCTTCGCTTTGCATACCTGCCGCTTCTGCTTCGATGAGGTACATTTCTTCAACACGCATCAAGGGAACTGCTACTGAGAAACCTACATATTGGTTTGCACGACCTGCATCACCTTGTGCCAAACGGAATTTCAATGAAAGACCACCAACACTTGCATTTGCTGCGTCAGCTGATGCTTGAATCCATGATGGATACTTAGTGTAAGCCAACAATGCATTTTGTTGTGCGCTGTTTGACATATCATCAATTGCGAAGTCTACGAAGCATTTTTTACGGAAGTCAGTTGCAGGAATAGTTTCATACAAGTGACGGTCGATTGCTTTCGGGTCGCCATAGTTTGATGCATAACCCATACCTACGTTTACAGGGTCTACTTCCAAGCACATTTCTGAACCCCAGCTTGAGTCACCATCGTTGAGCTTGATGTTAGAGTCTGATTCGTTGTATTTGAGCGCAAACATCCATGAACCGGTTGGAGTGTTGAAGCCGTTATCCCAGTCGGTGTATTCGCTTTCGGTCATGATTGTGTAACCTTGTTGTGCAAGTTTAGCATACTTTTCAGCATTTGCCCAGTCTTGCATTACAAGATATGCACGTGCCTTAAGACCATATACTACTGTTACGTCAGGAGTGTAAACACTGCTACGTTTGTAGTCTGCCAAGTAAGTTTCTGCCTTGTCGAGGTCTGAGAGAATGAACGCCCAGATTTCAGAGTTGGTTGCACGTGGATTGTTGGTAGCTTGCTCTGCTGTTGTTTCTTCAGTGATGATGGGCACTGTTTCTGCATCCTTATCGAGTGCATAAGTGCTTTGGCAGTACATTTGTGCCAAGTCTGAATAATACATTGCGCGCATTGCATAAGCGATACCTGCTCCTGATACTTTTGTTTCATCAGGTTCGCTACCTGCCATTTGGATTACTGTATTACAGTTCTTGATATATTCGTAGTAGTAAGTCCAGGGAATTTGGCATACCAAGTAGATAGGTGCTAATGCTACACTTGATTCATACCAATAGCTGAAGAACTTTGGACTTGCCATTGCGATATCTTGTCCCATTACGTCACGTTGGAGCATCAATGAGGGATATCCAAAGTCCCATGGATAATATGATGAGCCGAACTCAAATGACCCTGACATCGCATCGGTGATGGTGTTCACAAAGTTATTGTATGAGTTAGGAGCATTTGCTGCTTGGTCTACAGTAACCGTTGAACTTTGAGGATCAAATTCCTGAATACAGCTTGTGGTTGCAACACTGATTCCACAGAGTGAAAAGGTGAGCAATTTTGAAACTATTTTGTTCATAATTTTGATTCTTAATTAATGGTTGAAACTTAGAATGATACTTGAACACCGCCTGATACTGTGCGAACAGGTGAGTACACTGTTACTGACTCTGTTGCTGAGTATGAGTATCGTGGGTCAAAGCCCTTACGTGCTGACCAGAAGCAGAGGTTTTCTCCTGCTACATAGAAGCGGATGCTGTTGATTTGTTTAATCAAGTTTTTAGGCAAGGTGTAACCAACTGTGAATGATTGGAAGTTGAGATAACTTGCGTTTGTCAACCAACGGTCTGATGCCTTAGCTGATTCTTGGTCGCCATATTGCCAACGTGGTAGGTCGCTTGATGTGTTATCTTGTGACCATGAGTTCAATACATCCTTGTGGAAGTTTTGTCCGCCATCGGTTGAGCTGCCGGTTGGTGCCATCAAGCCTTGATATACTGAGTCATATACCTTACCACCGATTTGATAATCAAATGATGCTGTTGCATCGAAGCTCTTGATGCGTATTGTTGTGCTGAAACCACCGTATGCCTTTGGTAAGATTGAACCTGATGCGTAACGGCTTGCTTTACCTGTTTCAGTTGTTACATATTCTTTGCTCTTAACTGTACCCGGAACGCTGGTGTTCATTGAACCTGATGCGCTCAACAAGTTGGGGTCATAGTAGTACAATGCTTCACCCTTGTCGTTTACTCCGGCATAGGCTAGAGTCATGTAGTTGTAGAGAGGTTGGCCTTCAGCATACCACATTGAGCTTGCGAAGAAACCACCGTTATCACCAACTTTTGATTCAGGAAGTTTTAGAATCTTGGTTGAGTTGTGTGAGATATTTGCTGATACTGACCATTCGTAGTCACGAGTGCGGATGATGCTACCTGTTAAGCTCAATTCTACACCGGTGTTGCGGATGTCACCAAGGTTACCATAGTAACCGCGTGAACCCATTGATTCAGGAATTGACAACCAGAAGAGCAAGTCAGCTGTCTTCTTGTAGTACCAATCCAAGCTACCGGTCAAGCGGCTGTTGAACAATCCAAATTCGAGACCGACGTTGTAGTTAGTTGTTGTTTCCCAAGTGATATCTTCGTTACCAATACGGTAGAATGATGGTGACATTGAAGTCTTGTCAGCATTTGCACTCAATGAGTAGAGGTCTACATATCCGTAGCTACCGATTTGGTCGTTACCTTGTTGACCAACACTTGCCTTAACCTTCAATTCGTTGAGCCAGCTCACATCCTTGAGGAAGTCTTCTTTTGAAATCAACCATGCACCACCTATTGACCAGAAGTTACCCCAACGGTGACTCTTTGCAAAGTATGATGATGCATCACGACGGAATGAACCTGATGCGAAGTACTTGTTATCATAGCTATATTGTGCTGATGCGAAGTAACCTTCTACGTTGTAGTTGGTTGTATAAGAGCTTGTTGTCAATGGATTTGCAAATGCGTTAAGTTCTGGGATATCGGGTGAGAAACCACCGTTTGCTTTAGCTCCGAGATACTTAACTTGGCTACGATAGTATTCGTGACCGATAAGCGCTGTTACTGCGTGAGGACCAAAATCTTTGGTGAATGTCAATGTTTGTGAGTTGTTTGTGCGGAATGTGCTGGTGTTTGTCTTTGTCAATTCACCGTTTACACTCACTTTAGGACCATACAAACCATTTTCGTATGCGGTAGCATAAGTGTTACCCCAAATTACGTTGCTGGTTGCGTTGAACTTCAAGTAATCAGTGAAGTTAACGTCCAAGGTGAAGGTACCGTTCAATTGGTTACCTTGAGTTTCAGTCTTGTTATAACGGTTTGC